>NZ_NRJH01000020.1 GCF_003585925.1 Psittacicella melopsittaci | reverse complement strand
ATCCTGCCTTATCCTGCCTTTAGGAAGCAAAAAAAACACCTTTTCTTGCTCGCAAGAAAAGGTGTTCATCTGTCTCAACTCTTATCGTTTGCTTTTAACACTGCGATAAGCTGCATATTCAGTTTCTATTACCATTTGCGTAAATTGAGAGGCTAAATAATATACTTGTTCTAGTTCCTTGTTGTGTACGGAATCCCGAGGCGTGAAGAATAAACCAACACTAATTAACGAGTAAACAAAAGAGCAGTAAAAATCTCTTACTTCTTGTAACTTACGTTTAAAAGGTGCCTCTGGATCTGTATTTCGCGACTTAAGTACAGTAACAAATTGGTTATAAGACGTTTCTTTTGCTTTTTTACAACTTTTTACTTCCACATTAGTTCCATTTACCACCAGTTTAAAGTCGATATCTAAAGCTTTATACAAATCAAGTCTATAGACTAGTTTCAAGGTTGAATTTAATCTCTCTATATCCCCTGCAGCTAAGTACATGTAGCACCGCGAGAAAAAACTGCGTCGCATTTTGAGGAAAACTCGCTTATTACGAAACGTAAGCAGATTACTATACTCTGCAAAAGATACATCTTTGACAAATTGCGGATATAAAGCATGAGCTTTAGAAGAAAGAATTATCCCTTCATCATGCAAGTTATACATGCGTACTTGATTTGCTGAGTACAATAAGCTCATGGTATAGCTCATGTAGTCGTAGTGAGAATAACCATGCTCGAGCTTAATCCAGTTGTTTTGATGAAGTACATCCATAAAATCTTCGGAGTTACGCGTTAAGTCATCTAAAGAAAAATCATTGCAAGTTTCAAGGAGCTTAGTAACATCCAACTCTTGTAAGAATTTTTCAAGAAAATTCTCTTCTTCTTGCCAAATTTTTGTGAGGCGATGATTGAGTCGACTTACTTGTTGGCAGGCCTTTACATTTTCGCTAGTATGACCAGTAACCAGCATAAATTGCATTATCTCACTACTTTGCATGCTATGGATATATTTAGGATTGAGCGTAAACGGAATCGTAAAACGATTGTCCACTTCATATCCACTGAATTTACGTACAGGTTCTAAGGCTCTGCTGAGCTCAAGATTGTACCTAAATGAGTAAAACTTGATAAGTAACGCAAAGGTTAAAACATGCTCGACCGTAAATAGTCCGTACTGCAAACAACCTCTAACAAAAATGCGCGAAGCTTCAACTCGTTGTATCGACTCGGCAATAATCTCGCGAATTTCTTTCCCAAGGAGATAATTTACAAATTTCCAAAACTTATTATCATTGCTCAATCTAAGCTGATTGTGCGGTTTTACTTTGAAATCGCTGTTTTGTTTTTGCGCTCTAAGTTGATCTTGTCCCTCTTCAAAAATCCAGGTCAGGGGGTGCATTTTGCTATAAGCATCATCGTTTTCCTGAAAATGAACTTTGAGACAAGAAAAGATTTTTACTAGTTCAAGTTTTTCTTGCTCGCTGTAGTTTGACGCCTCTTTAGGGTGAGGAGGAATAAGGCGGTCAATATAATAGACTTCAGGAGTTTGTCCTTCTAGAGTAGCATTTACTTTATTTTGTCCCCAGTTAATAAAAAAGAACAATTGACTTGAATCTTTATTTTTGATCTTAATAAAAATATCATAGACTTGGCCAATCGACTTAGTTGTCACGAGATCAGGATAATTATAAGCTTTTGGGAGCACCAGACGTAAGGCATTACGTTTGGCATAGGAAGTAGCTAAAGAAGTACTTGACGTGGTTTCTGAGCAAGGAATTAGCCAAGACTCTTGTTTAAGTTGCAATGGTAATGCAAAGAACTTGGCAATGATCTCCACTTTATCGTAGTTCTTTTCTAACTCTTTTAACGGATTTTTTAATTTTTGCGTTTTAAGTTCGCTTTTTTTGTGGCCATTTCCGGTTCGGTGTTTGCCTCTTAATAAAGTTGCTAGTTCTCTTACTATCAACTTGAAGCTTTGCAGATCACTTGTCTGAGGCTCAGCTAAATACTCTTTAAGCACCAGAGCGATAAACTCTTCAATTTTTTTGTAAATTTTGCCAAGATCTATTTTCTTACACTCAAAGTGCTCAAAAAGCAAGTACTCTACCTCACAATCGTGTCCGACAAACGAACTGGTGGTATTTTGTGGTTCTATGCTATTGAGTTTAATCCAATCTTGGCGTTTTTGTTTTTGGTCTTTTAACTTATTCAAGAGCTCTTGATCATTTTGCCATTGCTTAGGTAAGTAAACGGTGCTGGTTAAAAAGTAATTCACAAAGAACTGATGGACAAACTCGTAAACATTATTGACAACCCTAGTAAAAGGATTGCTATAACTCGGGTTGTTATTGCTTGGCTCGCTAGCAAGACCTTTTAAAACCTTATCAAGAAAAGAAGCATAGTCACCTAAGCTAATATCATACTCGCTTTGGCGTAGTCGTAAAACCACCAAAGGTGACCTTTCAGTAAAGGCATAGGCTCCTACCGATAATTTAATCATATCAAGAATATACTTGGCTTGATTTAAATACGGTGGAATTTGGTTAAATTGCTCACATATGTTTAATAAACTTTGTAAGGATTTAGAATCATAAATATATAATTCTTGTTCATCAAAAATCTCTCCTAAAAGGGCAAGATGTTTTGGTTCAGGTGATAATGTTACAATTTGTGCTTTTGGAAGAGCTCGCTTAATCTTGGTTTTAAATTTCCAATTTCGCATCTTAAAATATACTCCGAGGAATAGTTTGGATCTTGCTAATCCAAAGATGCATTGCTTATTTAAAACAAAGAGTCTTTGGCTCTCCTATATTAATAAATAGTTACCACTCTAGGGAACCCCCTGGCGAATCTTTTACCACTTTCTAACTTGTTGATTTTTATACACAATAATTTTTACGAAAAATCGACTTCTTTTACGCCTTGATTTTTAAGCTCTTTTTTCCAAAAAATCGCAAAATTTTCTTAATTTTAGGTACTACCTCTTAAAAGCTGTTTTTAAGGCTTAAATCCCTCTAGAATAAGCAGAATCTCCAGATGCAAAACATGCAAAACCTGCAATGTCTTATGGGGGGTTAACGAAAAAAAATTGATAAAAAAACAGAATAGAAATGGAAAAAATATTGAAAAAAATTGGCCTTTTTGGGGGTAAAAATGACTTTTTAGACCCTTTTGATGGGGTTAACAATAAAATTTTTGTGGGAATTATTCTTTTTTTGACACTAAAAAAAATAGATTTTTTTAGCGAATAAATCAATAAAATTGCAATTTTTTTAAGGGTTAATTATTTAAATTAGTGATCAACTAAAATCCAGACATAAAAAAACAGCTTTCCTGTGATATCAGCAAACTTAATTTTTTCCTGAGCTAAAGAATTTCCCCTTGGCTTTAATTTAACCAAGGTTAATGCTAGCTAATTATTTAATTTAATTCCTTAAACATCTCCTACCTTATTAGCTTAATGAGAAAAAAAATTCCTTTAATTAGGTACTACCTGGGGTTATCGGCTAAAAAATGGTTAATTTTCTTCTAATTAGCTTGGTTATTAACCACTTAAGTACCTTCAAGCGAGGCTAAATTAATATTTGGGTTATTTTTTAGTTTATTTTTGCTTATATGAGGCTTAATTTTTTTATTTAAATTAATTTATTATCTAAAAAATTAGGTCTAAAGCTAAAATAGTTGTATTTTTTGTAAGGTTTTTAAAAATAATTTTTCTTATTTTTTCCACACTTAGAAAAAAGTGCTTAAAATTTTTTGGAAAAAGTATATATGATTAAATAAAAATCGGCTATAATATCCGAAGTACAAGAAAATCACCCATTCTATAACGATTTTCGAAAAAAAATAAAGGTAAATAGATAGATTTCTTTCTTTACTAGCTTTGCGAAGAAATTAAAGTATTTACCTGTTTTTTTTTGTGTACCTACTTTTTAGATTTTCTATTCTTCTTTTCCTAAAGATTGGATTTTTCAATTCATTTTGATAGGAGAGAAAAATGAACTTCTGTAAAGGTAGAATTAACAAACCTTATTAATTTTATCCAGAGGAAACTCTGGATTTTTTTATGCCTGAAATTTAGGATTGGTACTAAGGCAAATAGATAGATTTTTCTTATACCCTGCTGTTTGAGACTTTTTGGCTATTATTTTCTTTGCTTTTGTTTTGAATATTCTTTTCTCTGCTTTGGTTATTTTTTCTATACTTTGGCTTTTTTGGGTATTTTTTTATTTCTTGGAGTTTTTTCTTTGCTTTGAGAATTTTCT
Organism: Psittacicella melopsittaci; assembly: GCF_003585925.1. Classification (GTDB taxonomy): domain Bacteria; phylum Pseudomonadota; class Gammaproteobacteria; order Enterobacterales; family Psittacicellaceae; genus Psittacicella; species Psittacicella melopsittaci. Next base: position 29,920 of record NZ_NRJH01000020.1, on the reverse strand, counting down.
TTGCTTTGACTATTTTTTGCTTTTGCTATTTTTTTTCTTTGTTTTGGGGATTTTATCTTTGCTCTTAACCACGGTTTTGAGAGTTTTTCTTCTCTCTAATGCCTCTGTTCTGTTTCTCACTTGCCCTCTTTCCTCTTGCTCACCTTCCCTCTGCTTATCTCCCCTCTCTTATTCCACGCTTAATTAAGTTATAATAATCTTTATTGGTGTCTCTTTTTTTTCTCTTCTTCTCACAAGGTTTCTATGAGCCAGAAAAAAGCTTCTGTACCTAGACTAAGATTTCCGCAATACAGCTCCCCTTGGCTTACTGCCAAAGTAAAAAATATCTTTGAGCAAATTACCCGTGGGAAAGTTCTTACTGTGCATAAATTGCCACAAGTACCTACAGGTGAATATATTTATCCCGTTTACTCTTCGCAAACGGTAAATAAAGGCGTGGTTGCTTATTACAAAGAATATCTCTTTGCTGATGCTATTACTTGGACTACTGACGGAGCTAAAGCAGGAACTGTAGCCTATCGAGCGGGTAAGTTTTTTAGTACCAATGTTAATGGAGTACTTTTATCTCGTCAGGGCAGAGCTAATCGAGCTATGGCAGCTATTCTTAGTCGCCAAACTCACAAGTATGTTTCTCCAGTAGGAAACGCTAAACTTATGAGCCATGTAATGGGAGAAATAAAGCTCACCTATCCGCCTACTCTTGCCGAGCAAGAACAAATTTCAGACTTTATTGCTTTGCTTGAAGAGCAAATTGCTCATTATGAGCAAGTATACCAACTGTGGCAAAGGCTAGAGCAGGGAGTACAACAGGCAACAACAGTACGCCAAGGTTTATTCCCGTCGTTAAGGTTTGCGGGCTTTAGCCAAGCTTGGCAACAAGCTCGGATCAAAGATTTATTTAGCCAAATTACACGCGGACGTATTCTTAATAGCAAGCTAATACAAAAGCAAGCTAGTGAGGCTTACCCCTATCCTGTTTACTCTTCCCAAACCTTAAATCAGGGCATTCTTGGCTACTATAAAGAATATCTCTTTGAAGATGCTATTACGTGGACTACTGATGGAGCTAATGCAGGCACCGTAAGATATTGTCTAGGTAAATTCTTTAGCACCAATGTAAATGGGGTACTAATTTCTTCACAGGGCTTGGCAAATCCAGCGATAGCTAGCATTTTAAATCAAGTAGCCTACAAGTATGTTTCCCGCGTAGGCAATGCCAAGCTCATGAACAAGGTTATGGAGCAAATAGTTATTTGCTATCCCCCAGAACAGGCTGAGCAAAACAAACTGAGCCAGCTTTATCAAGACTTTACTAGTTTACTGCGTCAACTTGAAGAGCAAATTAGATTATTACAAGCCAGAAAATCAGCTCTCTTAGAGCAAATGCTTGTAAGCTAAGCTCAACTTCTTTTCTCTAAATTCACACTTATTCTCGCTATGACTTCTAAACACCAACTTGTGCCTAAGTTAAGATTTCCAGGATTTAGTCAAGCCTGGCAAACTACTAATTTAGGACAATACTTGGCTTTACCGCTCCAAGAAAAAGTAGCCGTAAAGTCCATTTCCCAACTTTTGTCACTGAGATTGCACTTAAAAGGGCTAACTCTCTGTACCGATAGCCAACTTAGACTCGGGGCAACGCAATATTACCGCCGCAAAGCAGGGCAATTAATTTACGGTAAACAAAATTATCTCAATCAAGCTATTGCCATAATTCCGCCTGAGTTTGATGGAAAATGTACTTCCAAGGATATACCTTCGTTTGAGGTAAAAGCAGGAGAAGCTAATTTTTTATACTTTAGTATTTCTCGTAAAAGCTATATCCAAAGTAAGGCCATGTATGCCAAAGGCAGTGGCTCTAAACGTATTTCTGAAAAAGCGGTATTAAGCTTTGCTATAAATGCTCCTGAGGAAGCTGAACAACGTCGTTTGGGGAGCTTTTTTCAAGAGCTAACCAAGCAAATCAAACAAATTGAACAGACTAAAGAGCAAGTAGAGCAACTTAAGCTAAGCTTATTACAAAAAATGTTAGGTGCTGATGCTCTCCTACGTTTTCCTGGTTTTACTTTACCGTGGCAGGCTACTACTCTAGGACAAGAGGCAAGCATTACTACCGGTAAGCTCAATGCCGAGGCCATGCAAGCTAATGGCAAGTATGACTTTTACACCTCGGGAATGAAAAAATTCAAAATCAATAGCTATGCCTTTACAGGACCAGCTATTACCATAGCTGGTAATGGTTCGACTGTAGGCTATATGTTTTTAGCTGACGGTAAGTTTAATGCCTACCAACGTACTTATGTCCTACAAAACTTTAAGACACCAAGATTATTTACTTTCTACGCCATTAAACTGCCTCTCAAAGAAAAAATTGCGATAGAGTTTAGAGGGGGGAGTATTCCATATATAGTTATTGATGTGCTTACCCAACTGAGCTTTTATAAACCACAAGAAATTGCTGAACAAGAAAAACTAGGGAACTTCTTTGCTCAAGTAGATGCTTTACTGGCGCATTATGAGCAACTTTTAGAGCAATATGAAGAGCTTAAACAAGCTTTATTGCAACAGATGTTGCTCTAGCTTAGATTAAGTTCTTTTGTTGTAACCAGAAAGTGAGTTTTTTTTCTAAAGAAAAGAGGTTTTTTCTTAAAAGAAAAGAGAAGTAGGTTTTTTCTTAAAAGAAAGAGAAGAGAAAAAAGAAAGGTGAGTTTTCTCTAAAGAAAAAAATAAAGGTTGGTTTTTCTCTAAAAAAGGATAAGATTGGATTTTTCTTAAAAAAATAAAAGCAAAGATAGGCTTTGGTTTTTCTCTAAAGAAAAAAGACAGAGGTTGGCTTTTGGAGCAGGAAAAGAAAGGAAATTTTCTCTTTTAGGGGGCTGTACCTAATTGTTAGATCTTGTGCTTTTGTTTGGCAAAATGTTAAATAAATCTACTTAATCTAGCTAATACCTTATTAAAATGATAAACAATTGCCTTTTAAGAAAAATATTTGTAAATACCAAAATAAAAGCACTGCGTTACTAAATTAATGATTATTAAAGTAAATATCAAACTTTAGGAAAAAGAAATTATTTTTTTCCTATATACTCAAGCCAAGCTCCTTATTTTAGGGATCAATACCGTTTAAATGTAGGTTTTCCTCGAACTTATGGTGATTTCTTTTTAGAAAAATTGGTAAATTTATTTACCAAAAGTAACTTGAATAAGTTAAAATAATATTAGCAGGTAAAGCAATATTACAGTCGAAAGAGAGCTAGTCCTCTTAGATAGATTGAAATGTCTTTACTCTTGCTTAATGCGCATTTTTCTTAAAAAAATATGAATTACAAAAAAGCCTGTCCCTAGATTTTTTTCTAGGGATTTTTTTTATTTTAGGCACAAAAAAAAGCCCCCACAGGAGTGGAGACTAAATTAGGCGTATAATTGTTTTTAGTATCAAAACAATTACTTAAACATAACAATAATTATTTTGTCTTTAGGATAAGAATCTTTTTTCTCTTTTTCTCATTTAGGCAATTGAAAATCTACTTCCAAAAAGGCAAGATGAAAATAAATTTTCTGAGAAAAAGAGACAAGGATAAATCTTTATAAAAGATTTATCCCAGGGCATAAAAGAATCTTAAAGGTAAACTAATGCTATAAAATAGCTAGGGCTCTTAATTCACCTGGATCTCTAAATACGGGAAAATTATAACAAAATGCCAGAAAAAAAGATATATCTTTGCAAAAGATATTTGCCTGACTATTAATATTAATCTAATAATTACAGTAATAAAGTTTTTATAAAGACAAGAGACTATCTATACTCAGATAGCTCTTTGTATTTTAAGAATAAAATTAATAAAAGATTTTCTTTATATTACTAATAGATGATAATGTAACAATTTTAGTTACAATTAGTTATCCTAATTTGTAATTTATTTTTTCCTATTTTTTACTATTTTTTTTCTTTTTTTGTATCTAATTTTTTCTTAATTTTTGCTTGGTTTTTGCTTTGCTTTTTTGTTTAGGTCTTACTTTTTTATCTTTGCAAAAAGTAAATTTTGCTTTTTGCATGATACTGTTTTGTTAATCTGGCTAGGGGTAAGAGGGACTTTGTCAACAGTCTGAATTTAGTTCCTAACTAAAATTCTCTCTTGGTTGAAGAACAATGAATTTAAAAAAAGAGGACTTTTTTTAGTTTTAGCTTGGACTTAATTTAATCGAGAGCAAGTACTTTTTTTTCTTTCTAGGCAGTACTTATTATTTTTTGCGGTGGTAATACTTTTTCTCTTAGCTAATAAGTACCTTTTTTCTTTTGTCCTAAATACCTTTTTTTATCCTTCACATTAGCTTAAATTTAACCCACGCAAGTAGCTTATCTGTAATTTAATTTTTTCTCAATGTAGCTGATTTTTTTTCTCTCTGTAGCTGATTTTCCTCTCTGTAGCTGATTTCTCTCTGTAGCTAATTTTCTCTCTGTAGCTGATTTTTTTCTCTTTCTTAACTATTTCTTTAGCTCTTCCTTTCTCTCTTCAAGATTACAATCCAGTCCTACTGTTAATTTTTGTTTCTAGATTATGTAGATTTTTTCTGTAGCTCTACTGTTAATATTTGTTAAAGCCAAAACAAGTTCTTTACCTTAAGCTTAAGCTTATCGGAATTTACCTTAGCACTTAGCCTAATTTTTTCCTTACTAAGTAATTTTTCTGCAGTTTTTACTAATAAATTTTTCCTAAATTAGTAATACCTGAGTACTCTTGTTAGTTATTCCCTTGCTCAGAAAATTTTTTTTATTTTTATCATTTGAAGAAAAAGTTCTTAAAATCAACGAATCTCTCGGGATTTATTGCTTTTTGTAAATTTACTTTTTGCTGTTTTGAAGTTAGCTTTTTTAGCCTAAATTAATTTTTTTTAAAAAAAATGCTAAAAAAGTATTCCATATTTAATTTTTTTATGCTTAAATAAATATACACCCAGAAAAAAATTAAAACTTTTTAAGAGCTTAAGCAATTCATAAACAAGACAATTTTTTACTTATTTGGCTTGTCATATGAAAAAAATATAAATGCTCGCATTTCCAACTTAAAAAGTTCATTTTTTTCTCGGGGTGATTAAAATGTTTGGCTTGTGGATAGGGTTATCCACTTTTATTATCCCTATTTTTTTCCCCTTGTTCTTCTAAGGGGTAGTATCCCCATACTGAGTAACAATTTTATTTTGGCATTACTTGGGGAAAAAATATATTAATCTTTTATTTAAAGACGGAGTTACTTATGAGCAATAATGAATTATTTCAAGCAATGGTAAATGAGCTTTTCAACAATGCAGAATTTTCTGACGCCCAGAGCTCTTCAACCTTAACCCATCAAGAAGCTGCTTTTGTGGTGGATGAATATGCTTTTTCTAACAACTTTGCTACTTTAAGCAATGATGAAGTTAATGCTTTTGCTTATTCATTATTAGGCTTAGACAGTAATTCTTTTTAAGGTGAATAACTAATGCAATCAGACATGCAATCAGACATTGACATGATGGACATCAGTCCATTGTACCTATTTATTGAACTTAAACCATTTTTTCCTATTTAGAATCCTTCAAGAGTGTTTGTATCTTGAAGGATTTTTTCTTGCCTGAAATTTACTTGGCTAAGATAAGAGACTAGGGAATAAAGCTTTATTCTTGTGCTTTGCAGTGCTCTGCTGTTCTTTACCATACTAAGCAAGCTCTGAGCTAAATTTTTGCCCAACCTTTGTTAAGTAAGTTTTTTGTTTTAATTTTCACTAACTTAAGAAAATAATTTATTTTTTCTTGCAAATTTTTTTCCTTTTGCAATTTTTTTGCGTTAAACTAAATTTGTATATTATTTGTTTTTTAAGCATTAACTGTGGTGGTTAAAGCTTACCCTGTGTGGTGCAGGGCAAAACATTTTATTCTCACTCCATTTTGTTAAACAGAAGGGACATAGCTAGCCCAAGGTTAGATGTGTGTTTTATTTCTTTTTACTTTACTTCTTTAAGTAACTGAGAAAAAGAAAAAACCTTCTGCAAGTCTTAAGACAAGGTCTTACTTTTACCTCTCTGGTAATAAACCTTGCTCTTAGTCCTTTCATTTATTTTCCCTTACAAGATTCACCCATCTTTTCTTTTTCTTTTTTATTTAGAGATAGTAGAGCTCACCTTAACTTGGAGAAACTCTTTTATGCTCAAAATAAAAATGCCTCTTCTCGCTTTAGTTCTTGGTACTAGCTTAGTTGCGTTAAATGCTCAAGCTGCTGTTCCAGCTGGAACAAAACTTGCGAGTGATCAAACTCTAAAATTAGCTTTCCCTTCTTCTCCAGATACGCTTGACCCTAACTTATTAAAGTTTGGTCCTGATTTTCGTACTTTACGTCCAGTATTTGATACTTTAACTCGTCTGAATAACGAAGGTAAATATGTTCCTGTAGCTGCCGAGCGTTGGGAACAAAGTGATGACGGTTTAACTTGGACTTTCTACTTACGTAAAGACGCTACATGGCAAGACGGTAAGCCAGTAACAGCTGCCGACTTTGTTTACTCTTGGCAAAGATTAACCGATCCTAAAACCGCAGCTCCTTATGGGGACTATTTAGTGCAAGCTAACCTCGTAAATGCCAAAGAAATTTTTGCGGGCACTAAACCAGCAAGCGAGCTCGGTGTAAAAGCTCTCGATGACTATACTTTACAAGTACAATTAACTGCTCCTGTACCTTGGTTATACCAAATGGTATCAGCAGTAATGACTGCTCCAGTGCGTGCAGACTTAATTGCGCGTTATGGTGAGCGTTGGACTAACCCAGCAAACATTGTTGGTAACGGTCCATATAAAATTAGCCAATATCGTGTTAACGATCGCATGATTTACAGCAAATGGGACGGCTATTGGGGAGCTAAGGATGTAACCCTAACCCAAGTAACCCATGAGTACATTAAAGATCCGGTAACTTCATATTATCGTTATCTTTCAGGAGAGTTCTTAGTAGGCGAAATCCCATCGCAATTTAGAGATACGGTTGAAAAAGAACGTCCAAAAGAAGTTTACCAAATTCCAGCAGGACGCACGGCTTACTTCTCGTTTAATCTAGAGCGTATTCCTGATCCTAATGTACGTTTAGCTCTTTCGCTTTTAACAGATCGTAATCTTTTAACTAAACAAGTTATTCGTAACTATACCCCAACTTCGGTGTTTGGCTCACCTTACCTCTCTGACCTCCAAGATGTCAAACAACAAGCTTGGTTCAGCAATAGCCAAACGCAAAACAATGCTAGGGCTAATGAGCTTTTAAAAGCTGCTGGCTATACTGCTCAAAATCCGTTACGTTTAACTCTAACGCAAAATGCGAGCCCTGAAAATGACAAAATCTATGTTGCTCTTGCCGACCTCTGGCGTCGCGCAACTAATGGGGCAGTGATTTTACGTCAAGAAGCTGTAGAGTCTACGGCCTACTTTGATAAATATAATCGTACGGACTATGATTTAATTATCGCTTCTTACGGTATGGACTATACCCAAGCTTCAACGCTGTACAATATTTTCTTATCCGACAGCCCAATTAATAATAAAAAATGGCTCTCTCCAGAGTATGACCGTCTTGTTCTTACTGCTAACACTACTTTAGATGACAAAGAACGCGCAAAACTCTATGCTCAAGCTAATAAAGTATTAGTTGATGGCTTACAAGCTGCTCCTGTGTGGTACATGGAAACGCTTTTACTCAAAAAACCTGAATTAGGTGGTTACTATACAGGTCTAGGAGTAAACTACTATCGTGATATGTATATTACAGCCAAATAATTAACTAGAACAAGATTGGTGATTCTTGTTTGCCTGTAGGCAAGTGGGGGACTAGAGTTCTCACTTTAATTAACCTAAAGTCAGAGATTTTGGCTCGTACTCTGACTTAAGCTCGACTCTGAGAAGATGAGGTACAACTGAGGAGTTTTTCCCTCCTCAAGGGATATCTGCCTTATCCCCTAACTCTGCGAATAATACCTAATTCTGCCGAGCTAGGTTGTCCCTCATCGAGCTCTGAGCTCTAGTTATTCCCTTGCCTCTGGCTTTTTTGTTTGTATTCTCAGTTTATTTCTCGAAGCTTTTCACTTAATTTAACTAGTATTTTTTAAGGAAAACTTCGATGTTTAAAGCAATTCGTACCTTTACTTTAACTACCGTAGCTCTAGCTACTCTAGGCTTAGCTCAAGCAGTAAATATTCCCGACGGAGTTGTCTTAGCTCCAAAACAATCTCTAACTTTTAATTTAGCCAGTTACCCTAATACTCTAGACCCAACTTTTATGTACTATGGTATAGAGTTCCAAACGGGACGTCCAGTATTTGATACTTTAGTGCGTTTAGATAATACGGGCAAATATATTCCTGCAGCCGCTACTTCTTGGCAGCAAAGTGAAGATGGTTTAACCTGGATATTCCATTTGCGTCAAGGTGCTACTTGGCAAGATGGTAAACCTGTAACAGCCGATGACTTTGTTTATTCTTGGCAAAGATTAACTGACCCTAAAACGGGGGCTCACTATGGTGATTACCTTGCTGTAGCTAACCTCGTAAACGCGCGTGAAATTAATGAAGGTAAACTCGATCCTTCGACTCTAGGCGTAAGAGCAGTTGATGACTATACGCTGGAAATTAAACTAACTCAGCCTACTGCTTGGTTACCTGAAATTCTGGGTTGGTTAAATACAGCTCCTGTGCGCAAAGACCTCATTGAAAAATACGGCGAGCAATGGACTGCTCCTGGCAATATTGTCGGTAATGGTCCATATAAAATTACTTCGGCTGCTGTAAATGATCACATGACCTTTGCCAAATGGGACGGTTATTGGGATGCTAAAAACATAGTAATCACTGATGTGCATCACGAGTTTGTTAATAACCCAACCATGGCTTATTATCGTTATCTCGAAGGAGCAATTATGGTGGCAAATATCCCGAACCAATTCCGCGAGAAAATGCGCCAAGAACGTCCGCAAGAAATAACTAGCGTAAATACGCTAAATACTTCTTGGTTAACCGTTAATCCAAAATTTGTTCCAGATGTACGTGTACGTCAAGCTCTTTCTTTACTGACTAACCGTAAAGTAATGACCAATATTATTGGTTCGAATACGCCAACAACTACTCTAGTGCCAACGCGAATTCGTGATGGTGAACAAGTACAACAGGCAGCCTACTTTAACCAAGAGCAAGCACAAAACAATGCCCAAGCTATTGCCTTACTCGAACAAGCAGGCTATAGTGCAAGCAACCCTTTAAAACTGACATATTTAACCTCAAATAACCCTGAGAATGTTAAAGTGTTTGTTGCCTTGCAAGGCATGTGGAAACAAAATTCAAACAATATAGTACAAATTAACCAAGAAGCTCTCGAACCAAAAGTATGGCAACAGAGATATCGCTCGGGTGACTTCCAAATTCTCATGGCAAGTTGGAGTGCCGACTTTGATCAGGCTTCATCCTTTTTCAATCTCTTTATTTCAGGGTCACCATTTAACCAAGGCATGTATGCCAACCCTGAATATGATCGCCTTGTGGGCTTAGCTAACCGTGACTTAGATGCCACTAAGCGAGCAGAATACTATGCCCAAGCTAATAGCATTATTCAAAGAGATTTACCGGTTATTCCTTTATGGCACGTCCAAAACCAAATTCTTAAAAGCCGAGCTTTAGGTGGCTACTATACCGATAACTTTATTCGCTACTACCGTGATATGTATGTAATTGATACGGTAGCTTCGCGTCAACAATAGTATCGACTCCTTTTTTAACGCACTTTTTTCCATCTGAGTTAAAGTACGCAAGTACTTTAACTTTTTTACATTAAAGATATACATTTATGTTCAACAAACTTGCAATAACCACAGCCCTTGCTGTAGCTCTTAGTTTACCAGCTTGGGCACAAGTACCTGCAGGAGTAAAACTAGCCGAACAACAAACCTTACGTTTAGCTTTTCCTGCTTCACCAGATACTTTAGATCCAACTTTATTAAAATATTCGTCTGACTTAAAAACCTTACGTCCGGTATTTGATACCATTACGCGTTTAAACAATGAAGGTAAGTACATACCTGTAGCTGCTACAGGCTGGGATGTAAGTGACGATGGTTTAACCTGGACGTTTCATTTACGTCCTGAAGCTAAATGGCAAGACGGTAAACCAGTAACGGCTCAAGATTTTGTTTATGCTTGGCAAAGATTAACTGACCCACAAACGGCAGCTCCTTTTGGGGATTATTTAGTTAATGCTAATGTCCTTAATGCCAAAGAAATTTTTTCCAAAAGCAAACCAGCTTCTAGTCTAGGAGTTACAGCTCTCGATGACTACACTTTACAAGTACAGTTAACCACGCCAACTCCATGGCTCGCGCAAATGTTCTCGGCAACCTTTACAGCACCAGTAAGACAAGACCTTATTGAAAAATACGGTGAGCAATGGACGCAAATTGAGCATCTGGTTGGTAATGGTCCTTACAAAATTACTGCCTATACCTTTAATGAAAAAATGGTCTACAGTAAATGGGACGGCTACTGGGATGCTGCTAATGTTCACCTTACTCAAGTGCAACACGACTATATTAAAGACAGTAATATTGCCTACCTACGTTATTTAGCTGGCGAATACCCTATTACCGAAATTCCTTCACAGTATGTTGCTCAAGCAACTCGCGAACGTCCGCAAGAGATAATTAAAGTTCTTTCAGGGCGTACCGTGTACTTTGCTTTTAATCCGCATCGCTTTAGCAACCAAATAGTACAAGCTCTGTCGTTACTAACTGACCGTAAATTACTAACAGGGCAAGTGCTGCATGCTAATATCCCTACTTCGGTATTTGGGGCACCTTATCTAGAGGACTTACAAGAAGTTAAACAACAAGCTTGGTTTAGCAATACGCAAGCCCAAAACAACCAAAAAGCCATTGAACTTTTACAAGAGGCTGGCTATACCCCAGAAAATCCTCTGGTACTTACTTTAAGTCAAATTGCTAATGGCGATAACAATAAACTCTATATTGCCACTGCCAATATCTGGAAAGTAAACTCTAAAGGAGCTGTAATTCTTAAACAAGAAGCTCTTGAACCTACGGCTCTTTACGCTAAGTTCCCTAAGCTCGATTATGACTTTATCTACGCTCAGTATGGCTTTGATTATCCGCAGGCATCAACTTTATATAATGCCTTTTTATCTAACAGCCCAATTAACAATAAACGTTTTATAGATCCTGAGTTTGATCGAGTGCTCTTACAAGCCAATGTTACAGCCGATGCCCAAGAACGAGCTCAGCTCTATGCCCAAGCTAATGATATTTTAGTAAGTCGCAGTCCTTTTGCTCCGGTGTGGTATCAGGAAATTCTTTACCTGAAAAAACCTGAACTAGGAGGCTTTTATCAAGGTTTAGCTCTGCAGTATTATCGTGATATGTACATTATTGCCAATTAAGAGCAAGCTAACTAAGTTAACCTAAAGGAAAACAAAAAAACTGAGGGAAAACAAAAACCTGAAAAGAAAACACAAAACCTGAAAAAAATCTCAAGAGAAAGCTCAGAAGAGAAAACTGCCAAAAGCAAAAACCTCAAAAAGGGAAAAACCTGAAAAAAAAGACACACAAAAACTCAGCAAATAGCAAAATCTCTTCAGAGCAAAAACTCTTGAGTTTATCAGAAAAAAGACAATATCCTTTTCGCTTAAAAACATTTATTTGTGTTTTATTGGTTAAAAAACACGAAATTGACCGTATATAATAAGGGCTTGCAAGATTTTACTTCTTGTTCCTCAAATCACTAAACAAGAGTAAACTTCGAGCCTTATTATTACGTCTCTTGTAGTTTTTTACCTTTGTCTAGGGGAGACGTCCTCTCCCCCTGACAAAGGTAAAAATATTATTTGTTTGCTTGAGTGGTTCTCAAGCTCATTTAGCTAATTTCTACCATTTGAGAATTATTATGCATGCACGACAACTTTTAACTTTAACTAGTTTAATGGGAAGTCTATTACTTCCTCTCTCTGCCCAGGCGCAAGTGCCTGCAGGAGTAAAACTGGCAGCTAAACAAGAGCTTACTTTAACTCTGCCGCAATCCCCAAACACTATAGATCCTACTTTTATTAACTTTGTGCAAGAGTTTAAATCTGTGCGTCCAGTTTTTGATACACTAACGCGCTTAGATAACACAGGTAAATATGTTCCTGTAGCTGCTCAAAGTTGGGAAGTTAGCGAAGATGGTTTAACCTGGACATTCCATTTACGTCCTCAAGCTAAATGGCAAGACGGTAAACCTGTAACTGCCCAAGATTTTGTTTACTCTTGGCAACGTCTTACTGACCCTAAAACGGCTGCTTCTATGGCTGACTACCTTGCTAATACAGGGGTAGTAAATGCTCGTGAAGTTTATGAAGGCAAACTCCCACCAATTCAACTGGGAGTAAAAGCTCTAGATGACTATACCTTGCAAGTAAGTTTACTTCATCCAGTACCTTGGTTTGAGCAAATAGTCTCTGCTGCTGTAACCGCTCCTTTACGTAAAGACATTATTGATAAATATGGTGAGCAATGGACACAAGCGCAAAATATTATCGGTAACGGTCCTTACAAAATTGCCTCATACCGTTTTAACGAACAAATGGTTTACCAAAAATGGGATGGCTATTGGGATGCAAAAAATGTTCATCTTACTCGTGTTACCTATGAGTATATTAAAGATCCATTAACGCAATACTATCGTTATCTAGAAGGAGAATACCTTGTAAGTGAAATACCAGCTCAATACCAAGAACTGGTACAAAAAGAGCGTCCAAATGAGGTTATTAAAGTCTTAACTGGCCGTACAGCCTATATGGAAATTAACCCACATCGCTTTGCTGATCACCGTATTCTTGAGGCATTTTCCTTAGTGGTGGATAGAAATTTATTAACCCGCCAAATTTTGCGGGCAAATATTCCTACCACAGCTTTTGCTCCACCTTACCTATCTGACTTACAGGATGTTAAACAACAACCTTGGATAAGTGAGAGCCAAGCTCAACGTAATGCCCGAGCAACCGAACTTTTAGCACAAGCAGGTTACACCCGACAAAAACCTCTGGTAATTACCTTAACGCAAAATGCTACACGAGAAAATGAGCGCCTCTATGTCGCCCTAGCGAATATTCTCAGCCGTGGCACTAATGGAGCTGTACAACTCAAACAAAACCCGCTCGAAGCTGCTGCCTATTTTGGGACATTTAGAAATACCAACTATGACATGGTAATAAAAACTTGGGGCATGGATTATAGTCAGGCTTCAACCCTGTACAATATCTTCCTCTCAAATAGTGCCTACAATAGCGTGAAATGGAAAAATCCTGAATATGACCGTCTGGTACTAACAGCTAACCAAACTCTTGATGATCAAGAGCGAGCAAAACTCTATGCTCAGGCTAATGAAATTCTTCTTAAAGACAGTCCATATGCTCCACTTTGGTATGTGGAAACTCTGATGCTGAAAAAACCAGAGCTCCAAGGTTACTACACAGGTTTAGCTTTAAACTACTTCCGTGATATGTACATAGTTGATCTTAAGGCTAAATAAAGAGCCTTAATTCTTTAGCGTTAGAAAAATTCTTTAGCGTCAGGAAAAAATAAAACAAGACAATCCTTATCTAGGTTCTCCGAGATTTTTATCTGGAGAACCTATTTTTTTGCTTGGGCTTGCTTGGTATAGAGAGCTTGGCTTGCTGGTTTGGGCTTGCTTGGCTAGTGGTGTTTTGGCTTGCTGACTAGTGGTTCTTTACCTTTATCTTGGGTTTGCTTTACACAGATTTACTTTGCCTTGTACCACGCAAACTTTGCTAAGAAAATATCTCCCTGCCTTGATATAATAGTGCTCTATGAATGTAATCATTGAGGATACAAACATGACCTTAAAATGTGCTTCTTTCTTTGCTGGCGTAGGGGGTATCGACCTCGCTTTTGCTCAGGCTGGCTTTGAGATAGTTTACGCCAATGAAATCGATAAGTACGCTGTACAAACTTTTAGAGCCAATCATCCAGATATTTTAGATCATCGTAGTATTTGCGAGATCTCAGCTTCTGAATTACCTGACTTTGATGTAATGCTCGCAGGTTTTCCCTGCCAGGCATTTTCAGTAGCAGGACACAGAAAAGGCTTTGCCGATAAAGGAAGAGGCGATCTGTTCTTTGAGTTAGAAAGAATTTTTCTTGCTAAGCAACCGCAAATTATCTTTTTAGAAAATGTTAAAAACCTTGTAGGTCATGATCAAGGGCGTACCTTTGCCATTATCAAACAAACTCTACAAGAGCATGGTTACCACCTCAAGTATCAAGTGCTAAATGCTTGTGAGTATGGTAATATTCCACAAAATCGCGAAAGGATTTACATAGTTTGTTTTAAAGATCCTGCCTTAATGGAAAAATTTACTTTCCCTGAAAAGCTCGAACTAACCACGCAAATAACAGACTTGTTGCAAGATGAGGCGAGTATCGAGAGCAAATACTATTACACAAGTAAAACTCCGTTCTTTGCTAAGTTAACCGAAGAAATCAAAGACGCAAAAACTCTCTATCAATGGCGTCGCCAATATGTGCGAGCTAATAAAAGTAATCTTTGCCCGACTTTAACTGCTAATATGGGTACAGGCGGACATAATGTTCCTTTACTTAATGTGCAAGGACGCAAGGATACCATTCGTAAGCTCACGCCAAGAGAGTGTTTTAATTTTCAGGGCTTTCCTGATGATTTTGTTTTACCCCCACTTAGTAATGCTAATTTGTATAAGCAAGCAGGTAATAGTGTAGTAGTTCCGGTAATTCGTCGTATTGCTGAGCAAATTAAAAAGGTGCTGTAAAAGATAAAAAGGTGCAGGAAAAGAAAAAACTTAGCTCCAATAAAGTTAAAAGCATCTCTTTTCCTTAGGCAAATAAGCAGGTTTTAGAGAGAAATAAATCTCGCATTGAGCCCAATCAATCTCTTTATTTAAAAAAAGCGAGAAGGTTAATTAGACCTTCTCGCTTTACTTTTTTAGGTACCTAGCCTCTGCAAGCCCTAGAGATTCGGCATCCTCTTCATAATTAGTGCAGATAACTATTATTTTTTCGTAAAAAAATAGCTCAACCCCTAGCAAATAAAGTAAATTAGTGGTAAACTATACACAATAAAGCTTTGTGGTTATTGCTTTATCCCAAACATTACATTTTTGGTTTTAGTAATGTGATTTATGTTTATACACAATGACAGTATGAGAGTTATCTCTCATATTGAGTTGGTTTTTTTACTATTCAGTGGGGTGGTTCCCAAGGAATTAATGCAACTTAGTCTGTGGTGGATTAAGAAGCATTTCATTGTGTTTAGATACTATTTGTTTGAATTTTAAAGAAAGTTTTAAGTTTGTAGTTAGAGGAAAAACTCCTCTAACTTTTTTTGTCTTTAAAAAAAGAACAAACACAGCAAAAACCCTTTAAAATTTAAATATTTTTTTCGTTTAAAACCTTTTGGTTTTACCCAAAAGGTTTTCTCCCTCGCCATGGGGCAAGGGTGCTTTTACTTTAATAGCAAGCGATAATTGGAAGTAAGATAATAGCAAGCTATCGTTAAAAGTAAGATAATAGCCAGTTATTATTGTAAGAAGTAAGATAGCTTATTTTGTAGGGCTACTTGTGCAAGTATCCCTATAAAGCAAGTTATACAACCATTTTACTTTTACTTTCTTTTAACTTTCAAACAAATAAACTGCGTTTATTTTTTACCTACCTCAAGAGAAGCGCCAACTTCTCTATTACCCGGTAGCACCAACTACCGCATGAAAGTGAATGGTTTTTTTACTCCGATAGGCTCCTCTAACTTAGTTTAGGGGAGCGTTTTTTTATGTTTGGGGAAGAGGTGCTTGTAAGGCATCTTATTTACTTGCTTAGTTAGCTTAGTTAGCCTAGTTAGCTAAATTAACTTAATTGATTTATCTAACTTAACTTATTCAGTTTGCTTAGTTCTTTATTAAACTTAACCTGTTCAGTTGGCTTAGTTAGCTTAGTTAACTTAATTAACATCGCTAGCTAATTATGCTCATATAGACCCTAAAACAAGCATTGAACTTAAATTAGTATAATTGCTTACCTTAAATAAACAACTAAGCTATAAATAGCTCTCTGTTTAATTATTGGGCTATTTTAAGTTAGGTTAGATTTGTTATTGAGTTGTTTAGTATGAGTTGTATTTTTAAGTATTTTCATTTTCCGCATTAAAAATAAAAAGGTAGAAATATAATTTTTTAGCAATATATTTATATACACACAAACTTAATTTTTATTACACAAACAAAAAAAACACGCTTTAACGTTACTACTTTTAACTAATAGTTACTAAAATATAATAACTGATAGCTTTCTCTCGGAAAAACAAACATTTTTTCTTATCCGTAAAATTCTCCTCAATAAAAAATATACTTAATTTTCAAGAGTTTAAGTAACTTTTATAAAATTATTATTTTTTTGTATTCTAGAGAGAAATTATTTGTGATATGATAAAAGTACAGATTCGTTAACTTATTAAATTTTATGCTTTTTTTACTTGAGAGTGAAACTAGCGCCAGTAAAATTTGGTAGGTTTTCAAGTTCTAAACGTTAATGCTGTAACTTTTTAGTTCAGGAGGTTATATGGAACACTTAAAAAGTTTATACTCTGAAAAATTAAAAACAACGGAGAAAAAAGCAGCGACTCATTTAGAAAATCTTGAACGTTTAGTACGAGATGGTACAGTGAATGACGATGTTTTTAAAAAATAGCGGTTATTCAAACTTAATAATGTAGGCGCTTCCACACGCGTTATCTCCTGAAGGTTTTTATAAAATCTTCTTATACCCTTTGCATGGCAAAGGGTTTTTTTATGCGTAAAAAAACTCCCAGCTTGTGACTGGGAGTTGCCCTATCGCCTTACTCAAGCTCGCCCTAAGGCTAAAGCAAGAGTAGGTTTCGAGGAGGAATTATTATTAATTATCTTAACTTAAGTAGCTGATTTTTGCAACTAAGCATCTAAGCCTGAAGTTCAGGTTTATAAGCAAATACATGTCTAGCCCTCGGTCAAAGGACTAGGGTCAATCTCTGTACCTTATGGACAGAGAATCTCACAAAAGCTTGTCTAAACCTGAGAGGCAGGCTTAAAGCAACCTTTGTAATTTTATCTTGAGGCAGTGAAATAACAAACCAAATCAAATTATAGTTTTTCTTGCATATACTTTAACACCCCCGGGGGTAAGCTGTGACTTACATTATCTTGCCCTTTGAGTGGAACACTCGCGGTGCGACTGGTCGGGTGGCGATAAATATAATGCATTTGTTGCCAATAGGCTTGTTGCTCACGACAAAGCTCTGCATTATGCAGATGCTTGCTAATTTGAGCTGGGTCTAGGAGATAGCCAAGGGCAACCTTGTCATCTTCACACTGGCTAGCTTGGTATTTTAGCATGGCTTGACGACGAGCTAACCATTCATTTTGCAGTAAAACAGAGTCCGTACTATAAAAACGTGCGTACATAAACTCAACAGGAGTGATCATATTAACATCGCACAAATCGAGATTATAGTTAGTTAATCTTTTTACGTAAAGATCATGATACGGGTAATAAAGCTCACTGTAAACTGTTTGCTCTAAAGTATCAAGCACTTGTAACATGCGCGTGTTTAAATCTAGCTTGGCTTGTTCGCTAAAGCAAGGTAAAAGAGTGCAAGGAATACGCACGGAAAAACTTGCTTGATTCTCTTCTTCGCCTTGTTCTACTTCTTGATAAGGATCCAAGCTGTTAAAGTAAGCAAGTTGCTCCTTGTAAGTGTCAAGATCTAGCATGCGAGGGATAATTTCTTGCTCGTAGCTAGGTACTTCAAAGAGGTTTTCTCCTAAAGGCTGGCTTAGATCAAGCTTGAACTTATGAGCAAAAGCACTAAAATCTTGCTGGCGCATAAAGTCCATATAGCTTAGATCCGGAGTTTGTAGCCATTGACGGGTAATTTGTAAGGCAAGCTCTTGGTTGTCCCTTTGCTCACGTCCCATACAATGCGACATAGTATAGAGGTAAGAGTCAACAAAACTGAGAACAAAATCTTTGAATTCAGGTTCGTGCGAGAACTCAAAAATTACCCCAGGAAAGCTAATTTGGGCTTGCTTTTCGGTAAATTGGAGTAGGCTTAGCATTACCGCAAAACTAACTCCCATAAAGTCATAGGCAAAGAGGTACTCATAGACTAGATCCAGATAAGCTTGGTCTTCGTCTAAATTATGTTCGAGTTGCTCAAAAACATATACGAGTAAAGCGTGCGTTTGAGCAAAAGCAGGAATATCTGGATTATTGTACTTGTCGAGCAAGATGCTTGCTCGCGTCGCCTCTTTGCTCTGCATGGATGCTTCTATTTGCTCGTAATCTTTTTTTGTCAGGCGAGCAAAAAGATTATAAGGATTATTTACCATTTGGCTATGCAAATGATAGTTAGCTAAGAGCTTGGCAATAATGCGTCGACGCTTTTGTGGATACTTTTTATTGCGCCCTAGCATTTCAGCAAGATATAAAATCAAAAAATGATAACTCGAAATTAAAGCACTGTGGGTCATCACATTAAGATTACTTATATCGCCAGTATAAAAAGCCGAAGGCATTTCCTCATTAAAGCAGTATACTGCTTGGGCTGGATGAGAAAAGGTGGTTTCGTAAGAAAGACTAAAAAATTTTAAATTGTAAAAATCATTTGTCAAATGGCTTGCTTCTATAATTTGCTCACAATCGAGACCATAGTGATAGTAAGCATTTAGAGTTTGGCAACGGCGTAAGACAAATTCATCTGTAATGCTCATATTGCAAGTGAAGGTTGTGTCTACTAAACAGAAGTTCTAATTTTGTGTAAAAGTTTTTTCCACCACCGCTTGAGCCTACTTTTAGGACAAGGGTCGGGAGTTAAAGCTAGATTGCGAGCCACTTTAGCGTAGGTTTTTAAAGTGCTCCGCGCATAAGCTTTGTGGGCTTGAGAAATTTTTTGCTCAAGATAATCTTTGCTCTCGAGTTTGAGATGCTTTTGGTAATGGGCTTCGAGCTTGGTCAGTCCTTGCTCGATATGCTCGAGATACTGATAGCCCGAGTTGTTTAATGCCCAGCTATTTAAACTACCAAGAAAATTACAGCAGTTAGCATGATAAACATCTATTAAAATCTTGCTATAGTCAGCTAATCCAGGGAGCAAATTTGGAAAAGGATATTGGGCTAGATGGCTGAGGTCAAGTTTACCTAAACAAGCCATAAAGTAAACAAAATCCATTTGCTCATAGTCCCGATCGAGCCAAGCATTAGCATATTGCTGTAAGAGCTCTTGTAAGCTGGCATCTTTATTTACTTGTTCGCGAACAAAGTTAACCAGAGCTTCTAAACTTTGATCACGTAACTCTGCCTCTTTTATATCTAAATACCAAAGCGGAGCATCTAAGTAAATATCTGGGTAATAGTGATTTACATAACCCGTGAGGTAAATTTGCAAGCCTAACCAGCGGTTTAAAAAGCTATAGCGCATTAAATATTGGTAAACCTGGTCAATTAACTCTTCGAGCTCGGCAAAGCGAAGTTTTTTACTCTCTTGGTAAGCATAGGCAATTACTGCATGCGTATAGGCAAAAGCATAGTCAATGCGGAGCTGATTTTGCCACTTGCCTAGATCAAGAGTAAGGACTTTATTACGCATTTGCTCGACCAGCCAAGCAAACTCTTGGGCACTTAAGGCCTCTTGTAAGAGGTAAGGACTACGTTGCACGCGGGCATTGATCATGTAGGTTTGAATCAGATTTACCACCGTGCGACGACGTAAGGTTGCATTGCATGTAAACCCCATGAGCTCATATGCTAGTAACAGTCTAAAGTTCTCAAAAGCATAGTTCATGAACTCATCGCGTAAGTCATTGATCTCTTGTGCTTCACTCGCAAACACCCCTTTTACCTGGACATCTATGGCAGTAAGAGCTTGATTGTCTTGGCTATCGGGGATAACACTTAAGCAACAAGTTTTCATGGTTGCTAACAGTAAACTATTTTTATGTAAAATATCCTGAGCGAGGTAAAAGACATTGAGCTTGTGGATAAATTCAGTAAAATACTCATCAATGAGCCCTTTAGGAGCATTATCTAAAACCGCAAAACGTTGGGTCTTTTTTCTCATAATCATATAGGGAAGTCTTGTGGTTGTCCAAAACACTTTTTGGACAAATTTTAAGGATCAAACAAAACTAGTTGATCGCAGATATTTTTTGTCTAAGTTGAGAAGTTTAGCAACCTTGTTTTTTTCTTAAAAACAAGAAGATCCGAGTAATTTAATTATACTAAATATTTATGCCAATGAATTAAAATCTTTGCTTTTTAAAAAAACTCCCCTAAGGAAATCCTTAGAGGAGTTTTTTAAGTTAAAAGCCTTTTACTACGGTGATTAAATCTATAGCCGCATTAATTTTTTGCGACATTTCCGTATACTCGTCTTTTTTACCATCTGGAGCCTTGTCTGGGTGCCATTTAGCTAGCAGACGACGTTTTACTTTACGTAACTCTTCTTTAGTTACGTTTTCATCAACACCAAGAATTTTGTAAGCTTCTTGCAGTTCTTTTTGTGTATCGGCATTAGGGTTATAGTGGTTACGTTGATAACTATTATCATTATTGTAACTGCCACCCCCAGTGTAGTAGCTGTCTGACCAGCTGCCGCTACGATTACCATTTTGCCCAAAGTCAGTTGAACGCGCTAGAAGCACCATAATAATTGGGTGCGGAATACCTAGGGCTGTACCTAAAGCAAAAATGTAATCATACAGATGTTGATCACCATGTGAGCGTACAGCATTACAGTAAACGTAAATAACTATGGTAATAAAATAAATTGCCGAACGGCTTTCTGAAGTTAAGGCAAAAGTATTACGTAAACTATTAATTGATACATTATCATCAAAGTTACGATCTGTAGCTGCCCGATCAATACTAGATGCTATTTCATGAGCATCGAGAAAAGGGTAGGTCTTGCTAATTTCTTCAATAAATAAAGTTTTAGCGTCATTAATATTGCTAGTAGTGGCATTTCCACTGCGACGCAGTAGAGAACCAATAATTTCAGCTAAGTTAGTTACTTGGCGGTGAAAAATTTCTGCGTTTTGGGCAGTGTTACGTTGTGCTCTTTTATCGATCATTAAACCAATAAAAGCCCCGATAATCGCCCCAACGAGATTAAACAAAAGCAGGCCTATTACAGCCCCTACAATAGCGGTTAAGCTTATTTTTTTCATATTTGTTTTACGGTTATGTGAATTAATTTTTTCTCAGTTCTATATTATACAAAATTAGGTAAAAAACTCATTACTTTTTTTAGGCAAAAAAAAGCAAAAACAGATCCGAATTGGTAAATTTACCAGTTGGCTTCAAACCTGTTTTTGCTTTACAAAATTTTTTGTCTTAATTACTTGTTTATATACGATTCTAAATCAGGTCGAAATCCCTTCGATCGGTATATCCTAGCTGGTTCTATTTTTGCGAATGTATCCACAGCCATTAATTTAGAATCAAGAAAAACTAGATGTTCTTCTGAGGAGCAAAAATATATCTCGACGCTACGATGAGGAGGAAAAGCAAATCTGATATATTCTGGCTAAGAATGATTGGGGAAAGAAAAAGATTTACGGATACAGAAAAATCTTTTTCTTCACTCTTTTTCTAATAATATAAGTATAAATTTAAAAAAAGCAAACTTTAAACAATAAAAATTCTTATTAAGCCACTTTCGAACGCAAATAAAAAAGAAAAACTTTACTTTTGAAACAGGGTATATAAAGAGCATTTGTCCTTAAATCTACGGCATATATTGCTTTTGCTTCTCATTTAGAGGAAGTTATTTTGAGAAAATTTTATCTTTTAAGTCCAAGCAAAAAAATTTGATTAACCCTAAAAAAATTATGGTTCGGGGGGTGCTAAAATGACTTTGCGGAGAGAGCAAAAAGTTGCTGAGGTAGAAGAAAAAAATGAAAAAATTATCTTAGCTTAAGCAAAAAAGAAAAATGAAAAAGTCAGCAGTGCTTACCAAAAAAAGGAATATAAGAAAATCGATCGTGCTAAACAAAGAAAACACAAATAAACTTATCTAACTAAACTAAGAAGATAGAAGAGAAAAGAACAACAGAGAAGAGAGAGGGGAAAAAAGAGAAAGGAAAAGAAATAGGTTAATTGTCCAAATAAATTATCCTCTCGCCTCTCCTTTTTTAGCTTAACTCTAGAAATCATTTTCTAGTGCCAAGCTAACTTACCAGATTAATAATTTCTCTTTATTATTTAAGCCCTACTTAAAATACCCTTAGAATACTCTTTCAATGGCTTTTTAGGGATACCTATATATTAAAAATAATTCTAAAACTCAACGGCTTATCTTCATTTTATAGATAGATTATTTATAGAGTGATAGTTACAAATATTTGTAATTTAAATAAAACTTTTTCGATTATTCTTTGTCTAAATAAGTAATAATACAGACAAACAATTTTAAATAAAAACTTAGCGCTTAGCGCATGTTGGAGATGAGTATCCATTGTAAGTTTTACCACTTGGCTAATGGATACTTTTTCCTCTCGCAATTGCCTCTACAGTTTGGCTTATTTTTCTAAAATAATTTTAAATTACGTAAGGAGGCAAATTAAATTTTAAAGGTAAAATTTTTAAAATCATAGGCTAGCAAGACAAATTTATTTGTCTTCGAGAGAAAAAAATAAAAAAAAGTTCAGAGTGTTTTTTAGTCTTGCTACCTCTCTCAAGCCTAGACTTACGGCATCTAATCTTTTATCTTTTTCGCTAGTACCTATTTAGAATAAATTTTTTAAAAAATCTTTAATTTTTTTTGAAACTTTTTCAAAATTTATTTGTCTAAGAAGTAAAGAAATAGGTCTGGGCAAAAATTCAATTTTTTCTCAGATGTTTCTCTTAAATTAAAATGTCTACGCATTTACATCGTAGCTGGTTATTTCTTACTATCGTCACATCCTCTGTAAGAAGTAGCTTGAACTTGATTGATGATCATACCAATCTCTTTTTCTATTGTGGGTAATTTAAGGGAAGCAAGAAAATTAATATAAGAAAACGAATTATCTATTGTTGGTAATAGGCCCTAATAATTGTTCAAGTGGTCGAATCCAACCGAATTACAAAGTTTTGACTTTTACTTATAAAAGTTAGGTGGTAAATCTATAAAAGATTTATCGAGTTATTTCTTCTATATTATTTTCTACTATAACTCATCTGATTTAATCATTTAAATTAGAAATATTGTTTTTGGAATTACAAAATGAAAAGCTGAAGGACGCAACTTCAGCTTTTTTTTATTGTATATAAATCTATAGTCTTCTTTTTCCTAAAATACACGTCTCTAGCCGTCTATTTTAACAAAAATTACAATTCCGCCCCCTTTAGCCCTAGTTTTTACTAGGTTATTCTTGTTAGCAAAAAACCCCAGGAAAAATTTTAGTTACACCCCTTAGGGACAAAATCACTCGAGAATATAATGCTTATTAGATCTTAAATAATTTAAAGCTTTTAACTTTAGTTACCACCTAAAATGGGCAAATAAAAATTTTTTCTCTAAATCTCTTAATCTCTTAATTTTTTTTAGTTATAATTAAGGCATAAGCAATCTGGACGCGTTACTTTCGGGAAGTTTTTCTAAAAACTTTACCTAAGTAACAGATTTTGTTTTGCCACAAAATCTAGTCTCAGAGCTTATCTAACCTAAAATTAAGCTCTAGAACAAAAAATTGTAATCTCCTTTTGATTCAACCTTGATAATCCCTAGAGACTTAATTGTCCTATGCTGTAAAGTCATTGCCCAACAATGACTTTTTTGAGTAGGTTAATCTAGTTGCTAGCGACCTTAAGGGGTTGCTTCTCGGTACTTCTTAGTATACGCGCGGCAACTGCCTCGATTAACCTTACATAAGTGAAAAGAGAAGCCTCTCATTCACTACTCGGATGCATTTGCATAACTTGCAAACGCAATAATTTGGTATATATCTATGTAAAGCGAGTTTTGCTAAACTCGCTTTTTTTATTTTCTCTACATTTTACAATTAAAAAAGGATATAATAACAGAGGCTAAGAAAATATTAAGTATTACCTCTTATTCCATTCTTAGCTACAATTTACATATAACCTCTCTTTTAGTAAGGATTTTCTATGTTACGTAGCATGACTGGTTTTGTTTCTCATGAGCTGATGATTGGTAATTACCAGGTAGTTTGGGAAATTAGAACTTTAAATCACCGTTTTTTTGATATGTCGATTAAGCTTCCTGAAAGCTTACGTTGTATTGAATTAGATCTACGCACTGTGGCTAAAGAACGCATTCGTCGTGGGAAAATGGATGTGTCTCTCTACTTTAAAAATCGTAGCCTCAAAAGCTCGTTTGAAGTATCGCCAGAGCGTTTAGAAGAACTTGTAGGCTACTTTAAAGAAGCTACGGCAATTTTTTCTCAAGGTCTTGGCGATCAAGCTCGCATTCAAGTAAACCTAGAACAAGTACTTTCTAATCCTGCTCTTACTGGAAACGATGGGCGTAACTTTACCGATGAATTTAAAGCCCAAATTGTTCAGTCTTTTGAGCAAGCAATTAGTCGTTTAGAAACAGCTCGTACTGACGAAGGTAAACGTTTACATGATGTACTGGAAATGTGCTTATGTAGCATGAAACAAATTACTGCTGAAATCTGTCAGTACTCACGAGCAATGAAAGATCAAGCTTATGCTAAACTTGTGGCTCGCATTAAAGAACTTGCTGAAAACGTAACAGTTGATCCTGTACGTATGGAACAAGAAGTTCTCTTAATTGCCCAAAAAGCAGATATTCAAGAAGAAATTGATCGCTTAAACTCACACTATTGTGAGATTACTAAACTCTTAAGCTCAGATGAACAAGTTGGTCGTAAACTTGATTTCTTAATGCAAGAGTTAAACCGTGAATCTAATACCATTTGTTCAAAATCAACCGATATTAATATTATTAACCGTGCGGTTAACTTAAAAACTTACATTGAACAAATGCGTGAACAAATTCAAAACATTGAATAAAAATATATCGTAAGATATGATTTGGAGCTAACTAAAAAGGGAGAGTTACCTAATTAGGACTCTCCTTTTTTTACTTAACAAGCTTTTGGCTTCTTGCCATTTTAATTAGATTCTCTTATAATGTATCAGTTTTAGAATTAAAATAGTATTTTACTGACTATATTATGAATTGACCAGATGGGTTACAAACCTATCTGGTTTTTTTTGTCCTAGAGACAAACAACTTTTGTCTTAGAGACAAACAGCGTTTTTCTCTTTGGTGTAAAGGTATATTTGTGCTAAGATAGAAGCATAAACTGACAGTTCATCTACGGTAATTTAGCTTATGAAAAACTACTACTTATACGAAGACTTAGAAGAAAAAGACAAACTCAAACTTATTAAGTACTTTTTCTCCGATGTACAACCTAATGCTAATGTGATTGTACCTCAACCGCATTTAAAAGATATTAAGCTTATTACTAAGTATCTTTCCCGTCCAACAGGAATTCACCGTGTTCTTTTAATGGGTGAACCTGGGGGTGGTAAATCGGCTTTAGTTAAGCTTATTGCTGCACAAACGGAAAAACGCTTAGTTAAAGTAGATGTAACCGCTTTAATCTCTTTTGATTCGTTTTTCTTTAATGACGATCGTCAAGTAGCTTCTAATAATGACAGCGAATTAAAAATTGGCTTAAATGGTTCATTAACTAAAGCAATTAAATTGCTTTTCAAGTTAATGCGTGAGCCGTATTTTGCTAATACTATTGTCTTTTTTGATGATATGGATTATCTCTTTGCTGAGAAAACCAACAATAAATATGCTTTATTAGCGTTAACCGAAGGAATTAACAACCTTCCTGATACCGTAGGCTTTATCGCTACAGTTTCAACAAATATTGAAGCACAACAACGCGAGCAATTATTTGATGAGTTAGCAATTAAATCACTGCTCTATACTTTCCAATATAATCTTCGTATTATTGGTCAGTTTACGGGTGAAAGCTTACTTGACTATGCTTATAAAGTTGCAACTAAACTTGGGCAAAAAGATATCTACGCTAAAGCAATTATTGATCGTGATTTACTTTACAAGATCCTGCAATTAAAAGTAAGTAGCTATTACCCAGCTAAGATTCAACAGTTACTGTTAACCGCATTTGCTTTAAGTGATTTTGACAGCAATCCATATGATTACTTAGGTCACTTATATCAAATTCTTTACGGTACTAAGTTAACTTTACATATTGAAGATCGTGATGCTTTTGAGTTTAGAACTTATGATGATCTTTACGACAATAACGCTCCACAGGCGAATTTAACTCGTGAAGAGATTGCTAAGATTCTTGGTGTTCCAAATTAAGAAGCATAATAAAAGTCCTCTGTACAAAATGTACGAGGACTTTTTGCATTTCTAGGTAAAAGCTAGATAAACATACGTTGGAGAAGAGCTTGTTTTAGAAGTTTATAATGTTCAATCATACTCTTGTATGTCAAAATCAACTGATCAACTTCCTTAAATAATTTACCTATTTTCCTTTGTTCTTCGTACTCTTTAGGTAGTCTTAAGGTAAATTCTTCAAACTGCGCTTTATTTACTATTTCTGTTATAGAAGAGTTTCCTGCATTCGCTAATCTTATTTTGCTTCTATTAAATTGATGAAGTAAATAATAGACATCAAATCCTTGCTTAGGAGTTAGTGAATTGATTTGTTGATTAAAAGCTGCTGGAGTTAGGTTTATGGTGTTTTTACCAATTGAAGCAATACATGTAATTAATAGTGAATTAGCAGGAACTTTTCTTGCCTTTTCCCAACCTAAAGAAGTTAATATTCTTTCAGTTCTCTCAATCGTTGAGGAATTTATATCTGTTGGCGTAACCCAAATGTATTTAGTCTCATCAGTGTTGCTACCCCAATATTCTTTGACTTTTGTTGAAGGGGTATTGCCTGTTTTAACTTCTCCTATCTCACTAACTCTTAGAGTATGATAATCTTCTTTGAAATCAGGAAATCTTAACTTTGGATTACCTCTATCCGTATAGAGTAGCCCTTGCAATGCAATTTTCAAAATTTTAAATTTAGAAAGTTTTATTTGGAGTGATGAAATCTTATCATCAATCTCTTTAAATAAATTTCCTACTTTTTGTTGTTCTATAATCTCTGGATAACGTACTTTAAACCTTAGAATAGGATCTTTATTTAGATTTAACTGAGAAGTCCCACCACCCATTAACTTAAAATAAGCCTGCTTACGATTAATATAAGTAAAAAGATAGTATGGATCAATACGTTTATCTTTAATTCGAAGAAGCCCAACTCTTTGGTTAAGAACATATTTGTTATCCTCTGGTATTAAAGCCACTTTTCCTAATAAATTCCCGTGAGCTAAGTCGCTTAATACCATAACCAAATCATTTTTCTTTAAGGTTTCATCTGCATTGTCGACAAATTTCCCTGAAGGTTTTAAACCACCATTTATATCAACAGAGTTTAGATTAATTAATTCATACTTTCCTGAACTTTGTTGTTCTTTTTCATAACCCTTTCCATTAGAATAGCTAATCAACTCTCCTAACTTTGAAGTGCTAATTTCAGAATTACCAAATCTTAATTTAGGCTGGTTACATTTTTTCTTTTCAGAACATTTTATGGAGTCTGTAAAGGTATTTTGTTCCTTTACTTGTTCAGCAGGATTTGTTGAAGTGTATAATCTTAATTCATCTAACTTCAGGTAAACATTTCCTGCTGTAGCTACCTGCTTAAACTTACTTAAAGTCTTAGCTATAACTTTATCTGCAAACGTGTTCTTAAAGCCAAGAACACTATTTACATGGGTACTATAAAGTTTACCTCCAAGGAAAGATAAAGTATTAGTTGCAATATTCCTAAATAAGTATTCTTTAGAGTATCCTGAGACCCCATTATCTATATCTTCTAATGATTGGAACGGATATATATATAGGGGCTAAAATAGTGTTGGCTTTAGGCACAGTCAGCACCTGTCCTTGGGTAGATTTTACGAAGACTTCCTTCACTTTTTCTATTACCCAAGGTCCACTATACCCAGTAAAACTAGGTAAAGTACCCTGTATAATCTGTTTTGTCATGATATTTTCTTAATTTTTGAGACTATAGCTCTTTTGAGCTCTTTTTTATATGTAACAATAGTAAATATTATAACCGAAAGAAGAACCATAATTGATATGAAAAACGCGCCTCTTTAGGAAATTAAGAACATAAGTAAGTCCTCAACACTAAGTGTCGAGGACTTTTTGTATGTAACTAAATGAACATACGTTGAAGAAGAGCTTGTTTTAGGTTTTTGTGACTTTCGATAGTTTTTTCATAAGTAGAGATAAGTTTGTTTACCTCTATAAGAAGTTTAGCTATCTTATTTTGCTCTTCTAAATTTGGAAGTCTAATTTGTAATTCTACAAAACTAACAAAAACTAAAGAGTCTCTAACACTACCAGCATTTAAAACACGACGCTGGCTATCGAAATAACTTGTTCTAATCCAGTTAATAAAGTATTCGTTATTAACTTTCTTTTCATTCAAACTAAAGCAAACATATAGTGGAGATACAATTGATGTTGGTTCACCTTTATGTTTGTAAGCAATTGATCCTACATTTATTCTTGATGGATTATATGCAAACCCATGTTCTTCAATAATAGTGTAATTACTTAATTCTTTACTTGCTATACTTCGATTATTAAATAGATCCTCTTGAGAAATAAATCCAAATTTGTTAGAAACACTTTCAACATAGGTTACAGAAAGATCTTTATTCTTCTTCGAATTTTTCTTAACAAAACTTTTTAGTTCAACTTTTTCAAGAGCTTTAGTGTACTCAGGAAATCTTAATCTTGGATAAATTTTATCTGTGTACAGTTGTTGTAGTAGTGATTTTTTTAGTGAGATAAATCCATTTAAAGATTTTTCTAGATTGCGACTTTTATCGTCAATATCTTTAAAGAAGTTCCCTATTTTTTGTTGTTCTTCTAGTGAGGGGAATATAATTTCAAAAGTTAAAATAGATTTTTCAGATACCCTTTTTGATCCTGTTCCTTTAGCATACATATCTTTGGATTTAATATACGAATCCCTTGTTATGCTGTAATATATAAAGTTTGAATCACCATATTTTATATTGAAAGAAGGAACATCTTTTGAACTACATTTTCCATCAAACTCTTTAGGTATAATTGCTATAGCTTTATTTAAAAAGTTTTGCTTACCATAGATTAATTGACCTGCTGTTCTTTTATAATACTCGGTTGCTCCTAGTTTTAGATTAACATCTTTACACAGAGCCAATCCTTTTAAATGCAATCTTAGAGTAAGCAATTGATCTATAGAAGTAACATCAACTTTTTCTTGTATAGGAAGCTCTAAAAACTTAGATAATGTAGAGGTGCTCCATTTTCCAGAAAATTCAGGAAACCTTAATCTAGGTTGATCTCTATTCTTCCTAGCTACAGGTCTTACTGAGGCAACCTTATTATTGCTTGATTTAGGAGCATTTAAGGTACTTTCCTTAAATAAATTATTGTTAATCGGGGGTGTAAAGGTATTCCATACCTTTACTTGTACAGCAGGGTGAGTTGGAGTACTAGATTTTAATTCTTCCAACTTGCTATAATTTCCTGCTATAACTTTATATGCAAACGAGTTCTTAAAGCCAAGAACACTATTTACATGGCTACTATAAAGTTTACCTTCAAGGAAAGATAAAGTACTAGTTGTAACATTCCTAGATAAGTATTCTTTAGAGTATCAAGAGACTCCATTATCTATATCTTCTAATGATTTGAACGTATATATATAT
>NZ_NRJH01000002.1 GCF_003585925.1 Psittacicella melopsittaci | reverse complement strand
AAGTATTTAGGTTAAGTATTCGCTTAATTAATTAGCATTTAAGCTTTACCTGTAAAAAATAAATCCTTCTGGCACGCCAGAAGGATTTACCTTGACAAAGATTACAACTTGAAAAAAAATTAGTGTAATGTACCTAAAGCAAATACTAGGTTACCTTGTGCATCTGTATTAGCTACATTAGCAAAGTCTTTTGATACCCCAGTTTTAGCTTCGTAGCCTAATACAAATGTTTGTACTGCTACTTTAGCGGTTACAGTTGCCCCAACTTTAGTTAATAAAGTAGTTAATTCTGGTACAACAAAGAATGCACCTGATGGAGAGTAACCAACTACTACTGCTTTTTTACCAGCCCATTCAGTAGATAATAAATCTACAGCGTGTTTTAAAGCACCAGGGTAAGAAGAGTTGTATTCAGGAGTTACAAATACTACAGCATCATGTTCTTGCACTAGTTTTGACCAAGCTTTAACTTCTTCGCTCACATATTCTTGTGGAGCAGCTGCTGGAACATATGGTTCTGCGTCTAAAGGTAAGTAGTAAGTACCTAAGTCTACTACTGTTACTTGATCTTCAGGGTGTTTTTCTTTTAAAGTGTCAACTACCCATTTAACAGCTAATTCACCAGTTGATTGTTTACGTGGAGAACCTTTTACTACTAATACTTTTTTACTCATGTCTATATTCCTTATTTGTTCAAATGCGATTTTTTTTGTTTCTATAACAAAAATTAATCATAAAAAGTAAATCTGTACTATCTACTTTAGCAAGGATTTTTTATAATTGCAAGAGTTAAAAAGACGTCTAAACATAAAAAAGCTAAGATAAAACAAACTATTCCCTGAGAAAATCAGAGGATTTTGCCTAAAAAATTTCTTGACTTACCATATGGTAACTTTTAAAAAGTGCATCAACTGGATCTGAGTTTTTTCTCGCAAAAGTTACCAAATGGTAAGTTTTGCCCAAGCAAAAATTTCTTGCCCCAAAAAATCGAACTTTAAGAGCTATATTTTGCTTAGGTTAAAAAGAATTTTGTCTTGCTCAGTAATAGCTTTTCCCTATCAGTGCCAAGGCTAAATTTTTTTTCTTATCTCCAAGAAAAAATATTTTGTTTTACCAGCAAGAAAATATTTTTATCTCCAACTAAATTTTTTAGCAAAATCAGCAAAAAATTGCTAATTCCCACACATTGCTCTGGGGGTTTAGAGCAAAAAAAAAGAGCGAGCACCTTGCTCGCTTTAACCATTTACATTATGCAGACTTAAGCGTTTATTATGCTTTAACACTGCTTTAATAATTAAATTACCAAAGGTTTTTACTTTAGCCTCGGTAATACCATCGATTTTTAATAACTCATCTTTAGTTACAGGAAGAATTTGGCTAATTTGATTGATAGCAGGATCCGAAAGAATAGCATCATTGCGCACACCTGCAGCTCGACCAATTTCCATACGTATGGTTTCTAAATCACGTACCAGACGTAAAGTATAAACATTGTGTTTAACTAACTCAGGCATGCTTGCAACTTTAAGACTAGCCTTATCCTTAAGGAGCTGTAAGCCCATTGGCGTAATTTGGACAAAGTTATAGCGACGATCATAAGCTAAATAGCCTAGTTGAATTAATTGATCTATCACCGTATGCCAATAAGTGTGCCCATAAGTATAGGCATCAGCTGTTTTTACTAATATGCGCTTTTCCCACTCTTTAACTTTTTCTAAATCTGCCAATGTCCGAGCATATTCTTCTTGCGAGGCACATTGTTGTAATTTTAGATTTAAAGCTCGTTCGAGTTCGGTGGCTATCGAAGCCTTGCCCATGAGCATATTCACTAAAGTTTCGACACTAAAGCGTTCCTTGCCTACAGCAATTAAACCGATAATTAAATGGGCATCATCTTTGAGTTCGATTTTACCTGGCGTTGAGGCAAGCATAGAATTTAAACAAGTATCACAGTTTAAACAATCTTGCTCTAAAGGTTGATTGAACGCTGACAATAAAACGCGACGACGACAATTAGAAGTATCACAAAAATCAAAAACTTCTTCGAGTTTTTTGAGACGCATTTCTTCATTGTCTTCTTCATTTGGACTAGGCTTTTGTCCTTGCTGTTGATTTAATAACTCAACGCGCCATTCGCGTCGCCCTTCCACATCAAACATTATTGCTTGCGCTTTTTCTCCATCACGCCCTGCTCGCCCTATTTCTTGATAATAGGCTTCGAGGGAGTTAGGGTAATCTGTATGAATAACCATGCGAATGTTAGATTTATTCACCCCCATACCAAAGGCAATAGTAGCACAAATAACATCTATTTCCCCATTCATAAAGCGAGTGAAATTAGCTTCACGTTCGGCAAGAGGCATACCCGCATGATAATAGGTAGCATTTATACCCTTGCTTTGTAAATAAGCACTCATTTCTTCGGTACTACTACGAGCATAGCAATAAATAATTGCTGGAAGATTTTTTTGTTCTTTACACAGGGCTGCCACTTTACGTTTTACGGCAAATTGGTTTTCTACTTTAGATACGGTAATAGAAATATTTGGGCGATCAAAATTCCCCACTAAAATTCTTGGATTGTGTAAGTGAAGATTTTCCACTATATCCATGCGGGTTGGAATACGTGCCGTTGCCGTACAAGCTAAAATAGGCACATAGTAACCCAAAAATTGGCGTAAACGATACAGATGTTTATAGTCAGGACGAAAATCATGTCCCCATTCACTAATGCAATGTGCCTCATCTACAGCAATGAGGTTAATTGGCAAGCGAGCAATTTCTTGTAAGGTATAAGGATTAGCAATTTTTTCTGGAGAAATATAGAGAAACTTGCAAGTACCTTGTTGTATCGCCTGCATTATCTCTTGTTTTTGCCCTGCCGAAGTATGCATATTCAGCACGGCCGCTCCTATACCATTGGCACGTAACTGCGCAACCTGATCTTCCATTAAGGCAATTAACGGACTAATTACAATTGTTACTCCAGGTAAACACATACCTGTTACTTGATAACAAATGGATTTACCTTGCCCTGTTGCCATAACCGCTAATGTATCATTTTGGCTCAAAAGCGAATGAATAACCTGCTCTTGTAAACCACGATATTCATGCAAACCAAAGCACTTTCTTAAACAAAGCTTCGCTCGTTTAAAAAGATCTCCTTCTTGCATCCACTCGGCCATATTTACGCTCGAGGCAATCAATCCCGAACTAGGTAAAGTAAAATCTAAAGTTGGATGCTTGCGTGCCTCATATAAACTTGGCTCTTGCTCATTTAAAGTTAAATCAGGTAAAAGCTCTTTAATTGGGGCTAAGTCTTGGCTCTGAGTTTTGCTTTGTCTCATTACTTGGCTCATAGCCTGTTCGTAAGGAGTTAAAGCATGATTATGACTTACTTTACCTTGTTTAATTAACTGAAAAGCTTGGCTTCTTAGTTGGCTATATAAAGTATAGTCAGCATTTTCTTCGAGAGCTTGATTGTCCCAGCCTGGGTACTGCTCAATAGTAAAAAATGCTTCATCAAATTGTTGGGAGAGACTAATTAAACTAGGATCTCGATTTTGGCTTGCTTTGATATGCAAAATATTGCCCTCAGGGCAATAATCTTTTGACCCTGAAAGCCAATTTTGTAAATTGAGCTTATCTGTCATATGAGAAAAAAAGGAAAAGGCAACTTAACAGTTGCCTAGTCAATTAATATTTATTTACAAATAATTTTGGTACACCTATAGCATTTAAGGCAATATCTAAATGCGACCAAAATGAACTTTGTTGATCCGCAGTATTAATCCAGTCGTCTTTTTCTGGATCATAGATAAAGTGTGAAGCTCCAGCGGTTGAAGCTAACCATAATTCGTGTTTTGGTTCTTGACGGTTAATAATTACTTGGCTTCTATCAGCAGCTTCAATAGTAAATACCGAACCAATTACATAAGCGTCTACATCAATTTCTTGCTCTTCTAAAGTATCTGAAATTTCATTCCATACTCGGTCAATTTCGGCAAGATATCTTGGCGTATCTATTGACATGAATTTGCTCCTTTAAATTTTTACAAGATTCACAGCTATATATTTTACACTAAATTCAAAGTTTTTGGGATAGAACTTGAAATTACTAAATCTAGCCTTATACTTTTGATACATCTTTTCTGGCTAGGTAAATGTACTTGCCTAAATCTATATCTTAGTTTTTACCTAGCTAGACCCTTTTGCATATTTCTCTATATTTAAGTTTTACTCTGGGCAAAGCCAGAGACAAGGATATTTTATGAAAATCAAAATTCTTGCTGCTTTAGCAGCAACCTTAATGCTCGCAAGCTGCGTGCCATTTTGGTCATGTAATCTAGGTAACCCTGCAGGTGGTCCGGGGCAACCTGGTGCTGGGCAGCAACAACCAGGTGGTGGGCAACAACAACCAAGTGCCCCAAAACGTTAAATAAGTTACGCCAAGAGCAAACTGCTCTTGGCTATTTTTTTAGCTTTTATTTTCCCCTTGGCTGTTTTGCTAAAATGTGAACCTCAATTTTTGGTAAAATAAAAATACATTCAAACAAACAGAGTAAAGATAAAACCATGGGATTTAAATATTATTCACTGCAAGCTCCTCCTGCTAGTGCCCACGCTTGGCAAGAGGCAGACTTTCAACCAAGTAATAGCTTTGCCCAGCAAAGTGAAGAGCTCGCAGAGCTTCTTGCCCCAGCGCAAGCATACGAGCTCGAGAGCCTACCGCTTAATCATCTAATCAACCTCGTTAGCCAACAAAGTCAGACTTTTGGGCAAGACTTTGCTTTAGATCAAAAAGCCGAGCAAGCCTTAAAAACTCTCGAGCAAGCTTTTACTGCTTTACCGCAAAAAAATATTCTCGTTAATGCACATGCTCTTACTTTAGGAGCCTATGCAAGTTGGCTCGACTTACAACAACAAGAAGATTTTGTTCAGCTTTTACAAGACTATTGCCAATTGCTAGCTCAACGCCAACTAACTCCAGCTTCTTGGTTAAAACAACTCCAACTTGAAAGTAAACTTTTAAGTTTTTGGGGCAAGCAAGCTCTCGAGCAAGAGCTAGCTCCTCTGCACCTAGAAGGCTTTAGTAGCGAGCTTACGCCTGGCATCCAAGCTTGGCTTAGTAGCATTATTAATTGTAATGCTCAAGTGGTTGAGCAACAATACTATTTAGCTCTCGAGCTCCATAGCCAAA
The DNA here is from genome assembly GCF_003585925.1 of Psittacicella melopsittaci. Classification (GTDB taxonomy): domain Bacteria; phylum Pseudomonadota; class Gammaproteobacteria; order Enterobacterales; family Psittacicellaceae; genus Psittacicella; species Psittacicella melopsittaci. The sequence continues at coordinate 4,973 of NZ_NRJH01000002.1, read as the reverse complement.
ATCCTGAACTGAGCCTAGAAGAGTTACAAACCCAAGCTAAACAACTTCCTGTACATCTGGCTATTTCTGGGGGTAAAGATTCTTTAGTTCTCTACTGGAGTGTATTTTTTAGTCAATTTCTTTTTTCCTTAGGCGTAAAACCCTTAGCTTTACTCCTTAAAGAACAAAAACCTCAGCTGGCAAGCTTAAGCGAACTGGCTAATTTAACTGCCTACTTTGAGCAAGATAAAGCAAGTGCACAACACTTTTATCAAACGAGTCAAATTTGGCAACATCTCTGGGCAAATCACCTCGAGAAAATTAGCATTTCTCATGTTTATCATGGTATTCAGCAAATTAGCCAAAACTGGCAAATTTTTGTACAAAAATATGGCGAACTTACCCAAAAACTTTTAAACCACTGTAGTAATTTATATGAACAACTGCAAGAACTAAGTTCCTATAATCAATATGTTCGTTTGACTCAAGGAGGCTTTAGTCAAGCTTGTAAATTCTATGACCTTGATTCCTATACTAGAATTAAAGAAATAGAGTTTAAACTCAATCCTTTAAGCACTTGGGAGTTTATTACCCCCAACCAAAATGAAAATGAATTTAGTCAACGCCTCAAACTAGCCTTAACACATATAAATAATACCGAACAGCAAGCTCGCTTTTATCGTTATGGCATCCAGTATTGGCGCTTAGAAAACGCAACGCATTTACATCGAGGCGTACTTTTTGTTGCCCATCAACTGCAAGATTTACTCGAGACCTTTGCTAGTAGCATGTTGCGCCTCTATCCTTATGCTTTAAGTTTTGATCGCGACTTAGTTGACTTATATGCCCACGAACTGCAAGAAGGTAAGGTGTTACCTATTATGCGTAACCTCAATGACTTTACCTATGAACCAAGTAGTCAATTTAATCCGTTTGCAGGACAAAAACAAAGTATTACCATAGCTAAAACGCGTCCTTTATTAAATTTACGCTTAGAGCAAATTGAACAAATTTTAGCGAGCATAGGTACACTTGTGGTTGAAGATCCGATGAACCAGGATCAAAGTTATACACGCGTGGCGGTAAGAAATACCTTTGCTAAAACTCAGGGACTTCTCGAAGCTACTGCTCAAGTTTACAACTTAAACCAAAGTTATACAGGCAAACAAGCACAAGCTAACTTACAATTGCTCGAAAACTTTGCAGGCTTTAAACTCGCAGTTAGTCCATTGCTCGAGAGCATTAGTCAACAACTTCCTTATCCACAAAGTCGTTATTTGGCTCTAATGCATAGTATAAATCTTTACCCGCATCTTTTAAAAGAGCAAATCATGGCTTGGGATTACCACAAGCACCTTGAAGCTAAGTTAGAACCTAGCCTCGGCTTGGCTTTAGTGAATATTTGGTTGTGGCTCGAGGCTAAAGTACAACTTAATTTAGCCCAGTATCAACAGCTCTTGCAAGTAATGCAGGCTCCAGAAACCAAGGCCGCTTATTTTGGTTGGCACTTACAAAGAGCAAGTAAAGATTATGGCGTTATTCTCCGTCATCAAGGGCATTTACTTTTAGTGAGTAATACTCAGCTCACACGCTTTTTACAAACTAACCCACCTAGTCGCTTAAGTTTATTTAGCGAACAAGGTTTTGCTTCTGACTATAGTCTTCAAGGTCATAACGAGCTAGTTTTACAAGCTCCTGAACGTATAGTTTTTCCTTTAAAAAACTCCTTTGCTAAGCAAAGTATTATTATCAATAATAATCCAGGAACTCAAGTAAAATTTGAGGTTAAATACCTTGAAACTAGCTCCAAGTTTAGTAAACTGCTTCGCAGTCGCAATGTTCCTTGGCTTTGGAGTCAGTTTCTTACAGCCTATTGTCAGGCTAAAGGGTAAGGGTAATTTTTTACACAACAAATAAAGGTTAGAGCTTTTGCTCTAACCTTTATTTGTAATTCGTTATTATGTTTTAGCTAGAAGTAAAGGATAAATCCAGCTGCCCCACTATTGGTACCTAAAGATGAAGAGTAGGTATTTGTTTCAACTTTAGTTTTTGTATATTGATAGTAGTATTCTAAATAACCTGTAAGAGAAAATGATTTAACGGTAAAGAATCTATAAGAAAGTCCTACAGTTCCCCCCGCATATAAAGTTTTGGTTTTAACATTTGAAGCTTCAACTGATCTTTTCGCTCCCGCTATTGTAAAGTAAACATTAGGTTTGCCAAAAGAATAATAACCTGAATAACCTATGCCTGAACCAATGGTTTTTGCAGTGTTATCAAAAGATCTTGAGTTATTAGCATATTGTAAATATACAACATGTCTATAGTTTCCTATAGTAGCATAGTAACCAACTTCGGTACCAAATCTTTCTAAAGATGTTTTAGCTCCAGTTCCTTTTTTGTAGCTAGATTTAGGTTTATTATATGCCCCATAAACATATACTGTACCTTTGTTATCTGGGATATTGTAGTTATAACCAAAGCTATAGAAAGTCTGTGTCCCTGCATTGGTTTGAGCTACCCCTAAACCAAAAGAGTGGTTACCAAATCTTGGAGAACCATAACTAACTGCTTTATCAGAAGAAAGACCGCCAATAGTTGCATTAAAACTACCTAAGTCATATGGTGTAAGGAAAGTTGCATAACCTCCTGAGAACGAGAGGTTAAAATTAGATTGCTTCCCTAAGCTTATCGAACCATAATCTGAGTGGTTAATTCTGATGTAAAAACGGTCGTTATAAAACATTTTATCTTTACGATCGTTAACTGTATAACCTATGGTACGATCTCCTACATCATTTAAGGTTCTCGTAAATTTTTGTCCCCATCTGTAATAAAAGTTAAAACGAGCATATGCCGTTAAACTAACTTTATTATCAAGTCTTTTATAAAAGTACATGATTGGACGAATACGAAAATATTGCGATCTATTTAACTGATTTACTCCTTGACTATTATAGTTAGTATCTCTATCAAATAGTCCGTATAAATAGATTGGTCCGTATAATCTTAAAGATGTTGTTCTGTCTGCGTATAAAGTGTATGCGTTTGCTGGCACAGAGGCCATAAACGAAGCAGCAAGCAATGATAACCCTAAAAGCGTCTTCTTCATATCTAATCCTTGTCAATCAAACTTATAATCAAAATCTTCTAATCTTTACATCTCGTTAACTAGGTTTTTTTTCAAGCTTTTACTCATTATTTTTAAATGAAAGAAAAAGCTTAAAAATTATCTTAGTCTCACTATATCAATAGATATTATTTAATCTTAAAGCATGAAATTAAAAAAATAAAGACCTAAGTTCTTTAGTTTTCCCTAAATAACTGAAAAACAACGCAAAATATTTTAAAATTTTGCTTTTACGGATAGTTATACAACTATCTCAAGACGATAAATAGGTACTATCACCCAGATAAAAAATAAAAAATAAATTTCTAAAACTAAATTATTTAAGTTAAATTAGAGCTGATTTTTTATGCTTTTTTCTTAATTGATTTTTTATGACTTGTTTTAGATTCAGCAAATATAACTAAACTTACTAATTTAATACTTTTGTTAATTATGCCTATTTAAGGTTTTATTTACTACGTTTTTAGAAATTAGTTTTTACAAATAAAAAAATAGGTTAGAGAAAATTTCTCTAACCTTAAAATTTGTTATAGGGAAAATACAAAATACTTTAGCTTTAGCTTTTCTTAGAAAAAGAAACGTAGGGCTGCAACACCTGAGTTAGTACCTTGTCCTGAATAGCTAGCACCTTCTGTTTTGTATTTATGATATTGATATTGGTACTCTAAATAACCTACCAGTCTAAATGATTGGTAAGTAAAGAAGTTATAAGAAGTACCTAAAACTACGCCAGCGTAAACATTTTTAGTTTTTACATTACTCGCTTCTTCACTAGTTTTAGTTAAGGCAGCCGTAAAATAAGCTGCTGGCTTACCAAAACTATAGTATCCAGAGTAAGCTACAGCTACACCGATATTTTTTGCTGTTTTATCATAAGATCTTATACTGTCAGCATATTGTACGTAAGCTACATGAGAGTATTTTTCTCCAACATCGCCATAATAACCTGCTTCAACTGCATATTTATTAAATGGTGTACTTGCATTAGCTACTTTATTGCTATTTTTAGTTTGGTTGTAAGAACCATATACATATAAAGTACCACCATCGTCAGCAACGTTATAATTATAACCTGCAGCAAAAGTAGTTTGGATACCATAATTTGTAGTACTATCTGTAACAGTTTCTTCAAATTCTTTTACTGGACGGTTGAGACTGGTAGCAGGACTACTACTGCGTTGATCTACCGCTAATGAGAAAGAATGCTGACCAAATTTTGGCGAGCTATAAGATACGGATTTATCCGAAACAAATCCCCCAATTGCTCCAGTAAAATATGCTAAATCATATGGAGAAAGGAAGCTAGCATAACCACCAGCCCAAGAGTTATTTGCTAAAAAGTTTAAATTTCTTCCTACAGTTAAAGAACCATAATCACTATGTCTTACATTAATCCATATACGGTTATTGTAAAAATAATTATATCGATTTGTAGTTCTATCTAGGCTAGAAGTACCGTCTAAATTACGTGTATAAGTTTTCTTCCAATTTGTATAAACATTAAAACGTGCATATGTAGACAGGCTAACTTTATCATCTAACTTTTTGTAAAAGTAAACTTGAGGACGTAAATAAAATACTTGCGTTGAAGTTAGTGCTTTTGCTCCTGAGGAACTATATCCCGCCTCTCTATCTAGTTCATGATAAACATAGGTATAACCATAAAGTCTTAACGAGGTATTATCATCAGAGTAAAGAGTATAAGCCTGAGCACTAGTAGCGGTAAAAAGCGTCGCTACAGCGAGAGAAGCTGCAAGTAGCGTTTTTTTCATATCTTAATCCTTAAAAAATCTATCTTAATCTAATTATTTAATCTTTATCTTCGAATTTTTTTTGTTAATTTTTTATTTCCTTAAGGAAATAA
>NZ_NRJH01000019.1 GCF_003585925.1 Psittacicella melopsittaci | reverse complement strand
GTAAGATTAGTACCATTACCGAAGTAAACGGCTTGGGCACCTGTTACATTCACTGAGCCATCTTTAGATGTTACGTTAGAAGCATTAATTGTTGTAGTTCCGTCTGAATCTACATTAACACCTTTATCACCAGAGATATTACTATTCTCGATAATTGTATCTTCTTTAGCGGTGATATTAACTGTACCCGGTGCTGTTACATTTGAGCCTACTACGCTTACTGAACCATTCGCTGAACCTATGTTCACGTCTTCGTTCGCAGTAAGGTTAGTACCATTACCTAAGTAAACGCCTTTGTCGCCTGTTACATTCACTGAGCCATCTTTCGATGTTACGTTAGAAGCATTAATTGTTGTAGTTCCTTCTGAATCTACATTAACACCTTTATCACCAGAGATATTACTATTCTCGATAATTGTATCTTCTTTAGCGGTGATATTAACTGTACCTGGTGCTGTTACATTTGAGCCAACTACGCTTACTGAACCATTCGCTGAACCTATGTTCACGTCTTCGTTCGCAGTAACGTTAGTACCATTACCTAAGTAAACGCCTTTGTCGCCTGTTACATTCACTGAGCCATCTTTAGATGTTACGTTAGAAGCGTTAATTGTTGTAGTTCCGTCTGAATCTACATTAACACCTTTATCACCTGAGATATTACTATTCTCGATAATTGTATCTTCTTTAGCGGTGATATTAACTGTACCAGGTGCTGTTACATTTGAGCCAACTACGCTTACTGAACCATTCGCTGAACCTATGTTCACGTCTTCGTTCGCAGTAACGTTAGTACCATTACCTAAGTAAACGCCTTTGTCGCCTGTTACATTCACTGAGCCATCTTTAGATGTTACGTTAGAAGCATTAATTGTTGTAGTTCCGTCTGAATCTACATTAACACCTTTATCACCAGAGATATTACTATTCTCGATAGTTGTATCTTCTTTAGCAGTGATATTAACTGTACCCGGTGCTGTTACATTTGAGCCAACTACGCTTACTGAACCATTCGCTGAACCTATGTTCACGTCTTCGTTCGCAGTAATGTTAGTACCATTACCAACATAAACACCTTTGTCACCAGTTACATTCACTGAACCGTTGTTAGAAGTTACATTAGTTGCATTAACAGTTGTTGTACCGTTAGTTGAACTAATATCTACTCCTTTATCACCAGAGCTGTTACTGTTTTCGATAGTAGTATCTTCTTTAGCTGTGATATTTACTGCACCCTCTTTAGAAGTTACATTCGAACCAATAACACTGATTGAACCATTAGGTGATGCAACAGTTATATCGTCTTTAGCTGTAACGTTAGTACCATTACCGAAGTAAACGCCTTGGTCACCTGTTACATTCACTGAGCTGTTGTTAGACGTTACATTAGTT
>NZ_NRJH01000018.1 GCF_003585925.1 Psittacicella melopsittaci | reverse complement strand
ATCAGCAGGGGCTGGAGCAGATCAAACTACACCACCAGCAGGGACTGGAGCAGTTCAAACTACACCATCAGCAGGAGCTGTAGAAGGTGAAACTACACCACCAGCAGGAGCTGGAGCAGTTCAAACTACACCATCAGCAGGAGCTGGAGAAGGTGAAACTACACCATCAGCAGGAGCTGGAGAAGGTGAAACTACACCACCAGCAGGAGCTGGAGCAGTTCAAACTACACCATCAGCAGGAGCTGGAGAAGGTGAAATTACACCAACAGCAGGAGCTGGAGCAGTTCAAACTACACCATCAGCAGGAGCTGGAGCAGGTGAAATTACACCACCAGCAGGAGCTGGAGAAGGTGAAACTACACCAACAGCAGGAGCTGGAGAAGGTGAAACTACACCATCAGCAGGAGCTGGAGCAGGTCAAACTATACCAACAGCAGGAGCTGGAGCAGTTCAAGATACAACTGCACCTCAAGCTGGGGAAGGTCAATCTGATACAGCAACACTTGCAGAAGAAACTCAAGCTACTGTAGATGAGCAAAAGTTAGATGATGACGTTCTAAAAGAGACAATGGAGTTCCAAAACAAACAGAAAAACGAACACACTTCTTCAGATCAAAGTACACCAGAAAGTGTAAATAAGGAGAAGGAAAATGAGTAAAATCGTTACTCTCACAGCAACGAATGGTGAAACTATTCAGTTTGTTGAAGAGGTAAAAGCACAAGGGGGAATGAAAGATGTTATGTTCTCCCCTAACAAAGACTATGTTGTAGCATTTTTCCGTGAACCTGCAGATCAAGCAACTAAAGAACGTTTAGAGATGATCACTGGTATTTACCGCGAAAAAATCTTTCTTCAAGAAGGTGGTGATTATCTAAAAAACCTATTTTGTTGGCCAACGGCTGTAGTGGAATATCAAGGTAAATTAGGGGTAGTAAGCCCATTCTACCGTGATTGCTTCTTCTTTACTTATGGTAGTCGTAATAACGATATGCTAAATATTAAAGGTAAGGATAAAGACGGTAAATGGTTTGCGAGTGCCTCTAACCGAAGTAAATTCCTTGATCCAAGAGAGCTTGGCGATTGGATGCTACACTTAAAAGTTTGCCTAATGTTAGCACGTGCTGTACGTCGTATGCACATGGCGGGTTTAAGTCACAGTGATCTAGGTTATAAAAACTGCTTAATCGATCCAACTACAGGACAAGCTTGTTTAATTGATATCGATGGCTTAGTTGTACCTGGTAAACACCCACCTACAGTAGTAGGTACCCCTGACTTTATTGCCCCAGAAGTTGTGGCAACACAACATTTAGATAAAAAGGATCCTAAGCGTATTCTTCCAAGTCGTACAACTGACTTACATGCTTTAGCTGTACTTATCTACATGTATCTTCTCTATCGTCATCCATTACGTGGAGACAAGGTTCACGATGTTAACGATAGTCAACGTGATGAAGAGTTAGGTATGGGAGAAAAAGCTCTTTTCATTGAGCACCCTACTGATACTAGTAATCGTATTAAAGTACAAAATTTAAGAAAAAGCGATCTTCCTTGGAAAGATACGACAAAAATTCCGTATACAGCTACGGGTGTTTACTTAAGTGATCTATTTAAGCGTGCTTTTATAGATGGCTTACATAAACCAAATGCACGTCCAACTGCCGATGAGTGGGAAAGTGCTCTAGTTAAAACTGTAGACCTTTTACAACCTTGTCAAAACCCAGATTGTGAACAAAAATGGTTTGCTTTTGATAATTCAAGATCACCTAAATGTCCTTTCTGTGGTACAAGTCACAAAGGTAAGTTACCTGTTCTTAACCTTTATTCAGCAGCACCTAATGGAAGCTATAGACCTGATAATCATCGGATTATGGTTTATAACGGCCAGTCGCTGTTTAAATGGCATGTTGATAACAGCATTTTCCCAAATGAAAAACTAAAACCCGAAGATTCTAAACGGGTTGGTTACTTTGTTTTTCACCATGGGGATTGGTGGTTAGTTAACGAAAACCTTCCTGATATGGTGGACGTTAGATCTAAAAAACCTATTCCTATTGGTGGGAATGTGAAGTTAGAAAATAATGCACAAATTTTACTGAAAAAAGGTCAAGGTGGACGCCTAATAGTTGTTCAACTAGCGGGTGTTTAAGGATTTTAATTTTATTAACAACGGAGAAATAAACATGGCTATTTCATTAACTAAAGGACAAAACGTATCATTAAGTAGAACTGATCCAAGTTTAACTAATGTACTTGTAGGTTTAGGTTGGGATGCTCGTTCTACAAACGGCAATGACTTTGACTTAGATGCAAGTGTATTCTTAACTGGTGATAATGGTAAAGTTTTATCTGATAGTCATTTCGTTTTTTATAATCAACCAAAATCTCCTTGCGGAAGCGTACAACACACAGGTGATAACCTAACAGGTGACGGTGATGGTGATGACGAAAGCATTTTAGTTAACTTAAGCACTTTACCAGCAAATGTTACTTCAATTTTTATTACCGTAACTATTCACGAAGCTGAAGCACGTGGACAAAACTTTGGTCAAGTGAGCAATGCATTTATCCGTATTGTAAATGAAAACACTAATGAAGAGTTAGTAAGATTCGACTTATCTGAAGACTATAGTATTGAAACAGCAATGGTATTTGGTCAACTCTACCGTCACAATGGTGAGTGGAAATTCCGTGCTATAGGTCAAGGTTACCAAGGTGGTCTATTAGCTCTTTGTCAACAATATGGTGTAAACATCCGTTAATTAGGGAGGACTAATGGTTTCATTAAATAAGATTACTCTTGAAAAAAAGGGTGATTCTCATAAAATTGACCTCTCAAAATCAGCGGATAAACAGATTACTATCAACCTAAACTGGAACCAAAAAGAATCAAAGGGGTTCTTTTCTAGCCTCTTTAAGGATAAATCTATCGACTTAGATTTAGGTTGTTACTGGCAATTACAAGACGGTACTGCTTCTTTAATTGATGGCGTACAGTTTTCCCATGGACGTGGTGGTTCACGCAATACGCTAACTCGACAAGGTTGTTATACCCAAGCTCCTTGGGTATGGCACTGTGGCGATGACCGTAGTGGTAGCTCAGCTCAAGGGGAAAATATTCTTGTAAATCCAGCAGGTGCACATGAGTTAAGAAAACTAGTAATTTACTGCTTTATTTACGAAGGTGCAGCTAAATGGTCTGACTCAGATGCTGTAGTTACAGTAAAAGTACCTAATCAGCCAGAAATTGTTGTAGAACTAGGTAAACAAACCACAGATAAAAAGTTCTGTGTAATTGCTTCAATTGACTTCTATGGCTCACAAATGTCAGTTAGTAAAGAAGTTACCTTCTTTGATGGACATGCAGACTGTAGCCAATACTATAATTGGGGCTTTGCATTCACTGCGGGTTCAAAATAATCCTTTTATTCGAACGTGATAATTTAGCAACTAAGGTAGACTTAGGTCTACCTTAGTTTGCTAGATTTATATCTTAGAGTAACAAGCAGTAAAAATTTTGGCCTTTGGTAATTTGGGAAAAAGAATAACCAATCTTATTTTATCTTGACATTAAAAGCTAGCGAAGAGAGCTAAAGTTTAAATAAGATTGCTTGTTTGACTTTAAGAAATATCTGTAATAAAAATACTATAAATATTGGAGAAGATAATGGCGATTTCATTAACTAAAGGACAAAACATTTCCTTAAGTAGAACAGATCCTAATTTAAAAAATATCTTAATTGGTTTAGGTTGGGATGCGCGTGAAAGTGATGGACAAGACTTTGACTTAGACGCTAGTGTATTTATGACTGGTGCTGATCGTAAAGTTCCTTCAGATAGTTATTTTATTTTCTATAACCAATTAAAATCTCCATGTGGTGGTGTTGAGCATACTGGGGATAACCTTACAGGTGACGGTGATGGTGATGATGAAAGTGTAATTGTTCACCTTGATCGCATTGAAGAGAGAATTACTTCTCTATTTGTAACCGTAACTATTCATGATTATGAAATTCGTAAGCAAAACTTTGGTCAAGTAAGTAATGCTTTTATTCGTCTAGTAAATAATGATACAGGGGAAGAAATTGTAAGATTTGATCTTTCTGAAGATTATAGTACTGAGACGGCAATGGTATTTGGTGAAGTGTACCGTAGAAACGGAGAATGGAAATTCCGTGCTATAGGTCAAGGTTACCAAAACGGTCTATACGCACTATGTAAAAACTATGGTGTAGATGTAGAATAATAAGTTAGAGAGAATTATTAGGTAGACCTAGGTCTACCTTTTTTTTACATAAAAAAATACCTCAGAACGATTAATTTGGTTCTGAGGTAAAAGATTTAATCTGCAGTTTTTGTTAGCAGACAATAGTAAAAGCCATCGCCACCTTTTGCGGTATTGATTAACTGCACCCCTAGGTTAACATCTATCCTATAGTCAGAGTCTATATGTTGGTTAACAAATGGAGTTATGTCTTCTACTTGAGCATTTTTAACTTGGCTTAAGAATTTTTCTACTACTTGTTCATTTTCTTGCCCTAAGATAGAACACGAAGTATAGAGGAGTTTACCTCCAACCTTTAAGTAAGCCCAAGATTTTTCAAGAATTTGGAATTGAATTTGGGCTAAGCGCTCAATATCATCAGGAGTACGGAGCCATTTAATATCTGGATGACGACGAATCACTCCTGTTCCCGAGCAAGGAATATCTAAGAGCATTAGATCTACGCCAGGCTTAGTTGCAGGTTGCTCAAGTTTATGTTGAGCATAAGCTTGCTCTATAGACTTTTCGAGCCAGAATTCAGGATAGCGAGCGTCTGCAGCTACTACTTGAGCTTGTAATTTGAGGCGTTGCAGATTTTCATAAACACGTTTGAGACGAGTTTTATCTATATCTGTTGCAATCATAAGCGCTTGCGGAACAAGATCAAGGAGATGGGTAGTTTTTCCACCTGGAGAACAACAAGTATCCAGAATCACTGGCTGGGTTAGACTATTGTCTTTAGTTAAGATTAAACTTGCTAATTGGGCATGTAAATCTTGCACAGAAAATAGACCTTGTTCAAAGCCAGGAATATCGCGTACATCTAAAGCTTGAGGTAAGAGAATAGCCTGTTCGAGCTGAGGATGGCTAACATACTCTATTTGGGCAAAGGTTAATAACTGCTTAAATTTCTCAGGCGAAATTTTATCTCGATTAACTCTTAGCCACATAGGAGGATTGTCATTGAGCACTTTGAGCATTTGGCTAAATTGAGGTTCAGCTACACGTTCGCTGAGCAGGTTATTTAGCCATTTTGGGAGCAGGCTTACTTTACTACTTGCCTCTAATAGACTTTCTTTTTCACGTAAGAATTTACGTAGGCAAGCGTTAATTAAGGAAGCAACCCCTTTACCAAATAGTTGCTTAACTATTTCTACATTTTCATAGACAACGGCATGTTGTGCTTGGTTCATATAAATATCTTGATATAAACCTACCATGAGAATGTATTGAGCAAAATAGTGCTCTTTTTTAAATGACTTATCTAGCAGTTGATTACTAATATAGTTTAATTGCGGTAAATAACGTAAGACGCCATAAACTAAATTAGAGGCAAAACCTAGATCTTTGCCCTTTAAAGCTGGCTCAGTAACCCCTGAAAAGGATAATTTGTCTTCCAGCACTTTTTTAATGCTTAGAGCCGCCTGAAACCTTGGGTTTTCATAAAGTTCTTTTTTTACTTTACTTAAGCCATATTTTTCTAAGGCTTCGACATGGACAAAGTTTGCATTGCTCGGCAATTTCTTTGCATTGCTTGCATTATCACGCGAGTTTTTTGCCTTAGCTTTAGGGCGAGGAGAAAAATCTTTTTTAGGCTTAATATGAGAAAATGCCATGTTAAAACTTATTAATTAATTTGTTTACCAAGAGCTAAAAGATTTGGGTAACCATTACGTAAGCTCTTAATATCGGTTGGTTTTTTGCCAGGAAGCTGGACTTGAGTTATTTCTAAGTAGCTGTCATTAGCACAGCGTACATAGATAGCTTTATCGGTTTGTAAACTAATAGTTCCTACTTGCGCTGAAGCTAGTTCTTCATACTTAGAATTAGCTTTAACTTCATCGAGGTTAGTTACTGCTTGAGCTTGGACAATTTTAATATCTTGGTTTTCTTGTTCAGGATGAGCAAAGAATAAACCTGGCCAAGGCGTGTAAGCACGGAGTTTACGTTCTTGAGTAATTGCTTCTTGATTTGGATCAAAGCGACCACTTTCTTTTTTGATTTTACGCGTATAGGTTTTTTTAGGCTCAGGAACATTTAGCGGATCTTGAGGCTTAGCGTTATCAAGATAATGTTGGATGTTATCTAGCACTTTAATTAAAATAGGTCCGCCCATTTGCGATAATTTAGCAAAGAGAGTTTCTGAGGTTTCTTTGGCATCTACAGCCACTTCTTCGCGATAAAGAATATCACCTGTGTCTAGAGTTGCATCCATTTTGATAATACAAAAAGCAGTGCTAGTATCACCATTAGCAATAGTATTTTGCACTGGAGAAGCTCCACGACCAAATGGAAGAAGCGAAGGGTGCACATTGATTGACTTATAACGCGGAAAATCAATTAGTTCTATTGGTAAAATATCCCCAAAAGCAACTACTACCATTATATCAAAGTCTAGTTTTAGGAGCTCTTGGTAATTTTCTGGATGACGTAAAGAAGAAGTAAATTGATATACAGGAATATCACGGGCAACAGCAAGTTCTTTAACTTTAGTCATTTGAACTTTTTTGCCACGTCCCGATACTTTATCTGGCTGGGTAACTACACCAATTACTTGGTGATGCGAATTTAAAATAGGCTCGAGAAAAGACGCAGAAAAATCAGCGGTACCAGCAAATAAAACTTTTAAGGAATTAGAATTGCTCATATGCCTCTTACTTTAGGGGTTATACGGAAAAAGGAACAGATCTAGCTGTTCCTTGTAGACTATTTAAGACGCTGTAATTTTTTCTTATATTTTCTTACTTTGTCTATAGCTTGATTACGTTTAAAGCTATCTAAGTGATCAAAGAACATTACACCGTTTAAGTGATCTATTTCATGTTGAATACAAATAGCTAAAATGCCATCTGCTTCAAGCGTATGTTGTTGTCCTTGTGGATCATAGTAAACACAAGTAATGCGTTCGGCACGAGTTACATAATCACGTACATTAGGAACTGATAAACACCCTTCTTCAATTGCCGTTTCCCCTTGAGCAGAGGTAATCTCAGGGTTAATCATAATGTATTGTTTACTTTTGTCTTCAGTTACGTCAACAACAATAATACGTTTAGCTAAGTTTATCTGATTGGCTGCAAGACCTATACCTTCACTTGCATACATAGTGCGAAGCATTTTTTCGCCTAGAGCTTGCAGTTGTTCACCGAATTCTTCTTCGGTGTATTCTTGAGCGCGAGCTCGAAGAATATCTTCAGGATAAATTTCAATTTCAAAAATATCTGTAAGTGTATCTGTCATAATAAAATAAGAAGAAGCTTGATCTTCTCAAGAAGGATTTGAAGAGATTTTATGATGTAGATTTTAACATAAAGAGGCTCAAAAGTCTTTTAAGGAAAAGAGAAAAATTCAGTATAATAAAGAGTAAGAAAAACCTTTACAATTTAAACATATGGACTTTGAATTAGATTTTAACGAAATTGAAGTTGAGGTTACTGAGACTAAACCTAAAATAAAGCCCATCTCGGTTTCAGCTCTATTACAAATGATCTACGCTAACTTTAGGGATAGATTTTGGGGAGTATACTTAGTTGCCGAGATTTCAAGTTTTAAAACTTCAGGTCGTCATGCATATTTAACTTTAAAAGACACAGAAAACGATGCGGTAATCAGTGCCACTCTGTGGAATTATAAAACGAGCATTAAAGATTTTGCTACTCGAACAGGAAGCAGAGAAGAAGATTTTTGTGATGGAGCTACGGTTGAAGTATATGGGGAAATGACCGTATATGAAGCACGTGGTAGCATGCAATTAAATATTAACCGCATGCGGATTGCTGGAGGTGTAGGAGAACAGCTGGCAAAAATCCAACGCATAAAAGAATATATTCTTGCGCAAGGCTGGCAAAGAAGTGAAAATAAAAAGCCTATTCCTCCTTTTCCTAAAACTGTAGGGATTATCTCTTCTTCGGCAGCTGCGGGGGTAAAAGATATGCTCAAGGTCTTTGCTGATGAAGGGGCAGATATAAAAATTATTATCTATGAATGTAATGTGCAAGGTGTTAATGCTGTACCAACCATAGTTAATGCTCTACAAACAGCAAATAGTGAACAGCGTTGTGATTTACTGATTATAGGTCGTGGTGGCGGTGCCTTTGAAGATTTATTACCTTTTTCTGAACTCGAAGTAGTTGAGGCAGTAGTTAGATCACAAATTCCGATTATTTCGGCAGTAGGGCATGAGGTAGATAATCCTCTGACCGATTTAGTCGCAGATTTTTCTTGTGTAACGCCAACAGCAGCTGCTAAATATGTTTGTGCTGCCCGCGTGCAACTGCGGACAATTCTGGTTGCTAGCTATAGAGCGATAGAAAACGCTAAAAACAATTATTTTGCTAACTTACAACGCATAGTACAAAACTTTGATCAACGCGTTTCCTATCTTGATCCGTGCAAAAAAATTAGTCTATATCAACAGCAATTTGCTCAAGCTTTAGCTGAGTTAGATTTTAAATTTGTCAATAATTTACAACATCGTAGAGCGGCTTTAGGGCAAGTACAGCAAAGATTAGTCTATAACCTCCAGCAACGTTTTATTGGTTTTAATAATTATTTAAGTTCGATAAGACAGGAAGTAGAAAAATACAATCCGCAAAGAATTGTCTTTAGTTATAGTCAAACTCTAGCTAATTTAACCAATCTCTTAAGTAGTGCTTTTAATCGCAAGATTTTTACCTATAAAAACCAACTTATGCAGTATCAGGCTCAAGTTAGTGCTCTAGGCGAAAGTGCGATTTTAAAGCGTTCTTATGAGCTAAATTTAAGTGAAAATAGATTTAAGAGCCTAGATGTACTTAAGAGCCTAAATTACAAACAAGAGAACTTACAAAATTTAGAGCAAAAGCTTAAACAACATGCTCAAGCTAAGCTTTTAGGCAAACAGCAAAATCTAACCGAGCATCAAAGCAAAATTGCTCGTCTGGACTTAGGCCGTTATTTAGCCGAGTTAGAGCATAGGGTGCAAAACTTACAACAACAGCTCGAATTTAAAGTAAGTGGCTTATATCGGAAAAAAGCTAACCTGTTAAGCAATCTGGTGCAAAAAGTTGAAATGTATGACCCTAAACTGCCTTTATCTCGGGGTTATGCCATGATCGTTGCCCAAGATAATCGCCCTTTAACTTCAATTGAGCAGGTTAAAGAAAATCAACAAATTGAGATTTTAATGCAAGACGGTAGTTTAGAAGCTCATGTTAACCGCATTAACGCCCAAAGTGAATTTGGGCAAAAGCTCTCGGCAAGTAAAAATCTCGAAAAACTAAAAACCCTACTTGAGGAATTAAAAAGATAGAATTTTATGAGTGCAGTTGAAAGCGATGATTTTAAAGAAGACGATCTATTTAGTAGTCAAAATATCGCTAAATATGATCAAAATATAGATTTCTTGTTAAATGTTCCTGCCAATACTAAAGTTCCTCTGCGTTATACGCCTCCTGCCTTAAATTATGGGGGAGAAAAGGATAAAGAACCGAAAAAGCAAGCTCAAGAGCAAGACTATACTTTTACCCCGCTATTTGATTTAGAAGAGGAAGTTGTAACCAAACCAGAAAAGGCTCCTAAAGAATTTGTTGCTTCTCCGTTTAGTTATAACTGGAGTAAAGCTTCGGTAATCGATCAAATAGTTAAATTATTTCCCCCGAATATAAACTTTTTCTATGATGTATTTTCTGGGGCTGGTAATGTTGGTATTAATACTAATGCCAAGGTAATAACCTGTGTTGATACTAACTCTTGTATGACCCAGTTATTACAATTTTTACAAAAGCATGACTTTGAAAGTTTAAGTCGCACTATCGACTTTTTTACCGAAAGATATAATCTCTCTAACTCGGCTGCTTTTGGTTATGCCCATTACCAAACTACATCTAATGATGGTTTAAATGTTTATAACCGGGAAGCCTATTTAAAACTGCGCAGTGATTTTAATCATTTACTGCGTCAACTTCGCATTAAAAACTTTTTACGTTTTATTGCCGATCAAAATAAAGAACAGCAGTCTAGTTTACGAATTAATAAGGCAACTAAACAGCACAAGCCAAAGCTTCAATATACCGATGACTTATTAATTCGCTTACTAATGCTAATTATTTTTGGTTTTAATAGTTTTGCTCGTTTTAATAGCAGTGGCGAATTTAACCTTCCGGTAGGCAAGCGAGACTTTAGTTATAAAACGCGAGAAAAGTTTAAAGCTTTCTATGAAGCAACCAAAAACAAGCATATAGAGTTTGTAGAAAATAGCTTTTTAGATTTAGATATTAATCAGTTAATTCAAGAACAGGCTTTTGTCTTTTTAGATCCACCTTGTATTTTAAATCAAGAGGATTTACAAGTTTCGACTTGGAGTGAAAAAGACGAAGAGGAATTATATTTATTTATTGAAGAGTTAGATAAGAACCAAATTCAGTTTGCTTTATCAACTTATATTCAATTTAATGGTAGATATAATTATGCACTCTTAGACTGGTGTCATACGAATAGATTTAATATAAACTTTATTCGTCGCGATACCGATGGACAAGAGTTACATAGTGAAGAAGAGTTTGCCCGTCGAACTCTTGAGGTAGTAATTACGAACTATTTTTAAGTTTTTAGTTAATAGATCTTAACATCTAGGGTTTTATGTGGTATAAAAGTATAAGAGTATTTAAAAATATTAATTATTTTTATAAACTTAGAGTATTACTAAATAAGATTTAAGATTAACTAAAAATTTTGATCTAAGGGTGAATATTAATATGAGTTTAAAGGGCGCAGTTTGCAAAATCTGGGCTACTGTTAAGTTCTTTGTTTCAATCGTATTTAATGTATATGCTGTATTAGGTGTAGTCCTGTATTTATCAGCAACTGCTATCTACGATAAGTACACTGAAACTCAGTACCCACTCAAGTCATCTACTCCAAAGGATGCAGTAGTTTTATTAAATTTAACCTCAGGGGAAATTAATGAAACTTCAGTATATGGCACTCCTGCTAGTCGCTGGGCAAACTTATTTGTTAACAGCCGTAGCAATCGTTTTTCTTTTAGTGAGCAAGTTTATGCACTTAAACAAGCCGCTACTGATGAAAAAGTAAAAGGAGTTGCGGTAACTATTGCTGCTCGTCAGTGGAATGGTGCACAAGCATATGAAATCTCAGAAGCTTTATTAGAAGTGAGAAATGCGGGTAAACCTGTATATGTATTTATTCAGGGCTCGGCAACCAATTATGATTTACTAATTGCTTCGGCAGCTACCAAACGTTATGTATCTCCAGGTACTTTTGTAAGACCTGTAAGACCTATTTACGGTGCGGTATTTAATAAAGGTTTTTACGATAAATTTAAAATTGACTTTGTTGGTCAACGTGTATCTTTATATAAAGATTTAATTCTTGATGATGTTAAATATCAAGTAGACCAAGATGTAAAATCAACTTATGATTCTTTCTATCAAATTTATCTTGATACCATTAAAACTGTAGCAGCTAACTATGATAAACAAGTAACTGACTTTGATTTATCAGACGAGGCACTATTAAAATTATTTAAAGAATACAAAGGTAACTTTGCTCAAGCATTTACAGACCAAGGTTGGTTTGATGGGGTAGTTACCAAAGCGGATTTTGATTCTCTTGTGGCAGAAGAAGTGCAAGGTAATGCAAGAAATAAAAAATTACCTAACTACTTTAGTTTAGCTTCTTATGCTTCGGCAATTGAAAATCCTCTTTTTGATCTCAACGCAAGTCGCAATAAAGATCACATTGCCTATGTAGCTTTAGTAGGAGATGTGGTATCTCGTGGTACAGCTCCTGATGTTATCTCAATTAACAATACTCTAAGATACTTACGTGCAATTTACTATAATGCAAATAATGTAAAAGCTTTAGTTTTACGTATTGACTCTCCAGGCGGCTCGGCTTCAACTGGGGTAACTATTCGTCAAGCAATTGATGATATTCGTGCTAAAGGTATTCCTGTAGTAGTTTCGCAAGGTTATCTTGCAGCTTCGGCAGGTTACATGTTATCTTCAGGTAGTGATTACATCTATGCTTCACCTACAACCATTACAGGTTCGATCGGGGTAGTAATCACTGGTTACAATGTTAACCGCTTTATTGAACAATTTGATATCCATGCAGATGCACAAGGTTATGGTAAACAATTTGCTACTGGCTTTAGAATTCCATACTTTGTTGCAGGTTGGGCAAACCCATATGGCGATCAAGTGAAAAACCTGTGGAAAGCTGGCATTACTAATTCTTATCATCATTTTATTTCTCAAGTTTACGAAGGTCGTAAATCTCACTTTGACTCTTTAGAAGCAGTACACCGCGTATCTCAAGGTCACATTTGGGGTGGTACAGATGCTAAAACTTTAGGTTTAGTAGACGGCTTTGGTAGTGTACCTGAAGCGGTAAACAAAGCTCGCGAACTTATTGTTTTATATCAAAACGAACGTGAAGAAGACAAGTTCTCTAGGGGTACGCTCAATGAAGTTAAAGTTGAAGATATTGATAAACTACCTGTAGTTTATTACAACGCAGGACGTCGTTATTCAATTACTGGTGATACTTTAACTACACGTGTTTTAAATACATTTGATGTAGTTACTGGGGGATATTTTAGTTCTGTTGTAAATCTAGTGAACAACTTAATTGCACCAGAAGATCAAGTGTTTGGTACTTACCAAGCTCGTGTTGATGATAGTTTAATTTCTCCTAACCAAGGCCAATAGTAGATAGAGGATAATTTATGTTAAAGAAATTATTATATGTATTATGGCTGCTGGTTAAAACGGTGTATAAAGCTGTATCATGGGTAGTATTTACTCTATTTGCAGTTTTTGGTTTACTCGTAGTAGTATTAGCACTTTACCTAAGCCAAAATTCAAAATTATTAACCGCTCAAGTTGATCAAAAATTTGAGGGAGAAAAATTCTTATACTTAGATTTAAATGCAGTAACGGAAAAATCAGCTCGTTCTCCAGGTTACTATAACCTAGCTTTAAATCTAGGCTTTGATGTACCTAGTCAAGTTTCAATTGCTACTTTACGTCAAGTGTTTGAGGCTGCTGCCAAAGACGATCGTATTAAAGGAATTGTAATTGATGTTGATCGTGGTGACTTTGAAACCTTTGCAATTTACGAAGAATTAGATCGTGCAATTGTAAAATTCAAACAAGATACAGATAACAAAAAACCTGTAATTGGTTATTCTGTTTACTGGTCTTTAGGTGATCTAGTTGCTTTACGCCATGCAGATACTTTAATTACGGATAAAGTAGGTGGCTTTAGTGTAAATTCAGTAGTAAGTTCATTTTTCTTAAAAGACTTCTACCAAACTTACGGCATTAAAGACTACTCTTTCCAAACAGGTAAATATGGTTTATCTGCTTTAAGATCACAATCTGGCTTTAGCGAAGATAACCAAACTTCGATTAACAACATTGCTCTAGTGCCAGTTGACTATGCTTTTGCGGATATCAATGAAGCACGTACGCAAGCACACCCAGACAAGCCTTTAGTAATAAAACCAGAAGAAAATTTTGCTTACCAGTCTTTAGTAAACGACTCGTATAGTTTAAAAAGTCATGCAGAATTATATGTAGAAAGAGGCTTATATGATAAAGCTCTTTCTCGCTTCCAATGGGGTGATTACTTACGTGAGCTAGCGGGAGTTGATGAGGATAAATTCCCTAAATTAGTATATTTAGATGAATACTTATCTGACAAACGTGTTCGTGATGCCGAAGATAAAACTGATTACTCAAGCAAAGATTATTACTTAACTTACTACTACTCAGGTATCTTTGGTCAACAAGGAGCTGGGGTTAATGCTAATGATGTAGCTTCTGCTCTTTTAGGTCGTACGGTATTAGCAAGAGCTCCTGCTGAAGGTAAAGGTAAAGTAAAAGGTATAGTTTTACGTTTAGATTCAATCGGTGGAGCTTTACCTGACTCTCAAGTACTTTTCAGTGCTTTACGTCAAATTTCTGAATCAGGTGTACCAGTTGTTGTTTTAACAGGTGATGGTCTTTTAGGTTCAGCTTATTTAGCTGCAACTGGAGCAGATGCAATTATTGCCTCTAAATATGTACCAGTAGGTGGTATTAATACTTCTTCGACTTTACTTGATACTACTGATGCTTTACGTGCGTTTTATAATATGAACCCTTCATATTTCAAAGGCTCACAATTAGTAGCACCTGGTGGTAGTTTACCTTTCCCATTAGGTTTAGTAGTAAACAATGCTTCATCTTTAGTTTCACCTGAGTTTGTAGAATATCGTCAAGTTATTGCTCAAGGTCAATATGAAACTGCAGTTGAACAATTTGCGCAAGCAAGAAAACTTGATGCTGAACAAGTAAGTAAAGTAGATCAAGGTCGTGTATTTACAGGTCAACAAGCTCTTGAATTAAAACTTGTTGATGATGTAGGTGGTATTGACCAAGCTTTTGCTTATTTAGATAAACTAAATAAAGAAAAAGATGAAAACTTTGATGCAAGTGCAATCGTTAAGTACGAAGCTAACCCAGACGACGCTCCATATAGCTCAGTACTGGCAACTTTAAACTCTGAGCTTCAAGCTTATAGAGATTTCCAAGTACGTCAAGCTTTAAATCTTTCGCAAACAGCTTATCAAGTATTAAAATTCGAACAACAAAATGCTGGTGCTATTTTAAGTATTTGTGAAGTTTGCTTAACGCCAACAGCAAAAAATACTGCTCCTTTAGCAGAAAGCAAATACAGCCAATTTAACAGCTATTTTAATGAATTATTAGTACGTATTACTCGTTAATAGAGTAGCTAAAAATCTCACTCCTGCGGGAGTGAGATTATTTTTAACTGGTACTAAAAATATTTTCGCCTTACCTTTTTATATGTTAAAATTAACAACATAAGATAAAAGTTCAAGCAAACCCATAGGTTTTTCTTAGCATGTTAGATCAAAATATCTTTGGCACCTGTTTGTCATTTTTCTTGGCAATTTTTGCTATCACAAACCCACTTAGTGGTTTGACCGTATTTATAAGTTTAACTTCTAATTTATACCCGAGAGAAAGAAACAAGGTTGCAATTTTAGCAACTATTTCTATTTTTGTGATTATTATCGTTTCGATGCTCTTAGGGTCATATATTCTTCAATTTTTCGGTATTTCCAATAGTGCCTTTAGACTTGCTGGGGGCTTAGTTATTGCTAATGCTGCCTTTCCTATGTTAAAAGGGGCTATGAGTAGCCAAAAACAAAATGAAGAAGAGAGAAATGAACTTAAAAAGGCAACTCAAGATGATTCGAATTTTCAACCTTCAAGTATTGCCGTAGTCCCTTTAGCTCTTCCTCTAATTGCAGGTCCTGGAGCTATTTCTACAGCCGTTCTTTGGGCTGAACGTGTAGAAAATATTTGGGTTTTATTAGCTCTAATAGTTACAACTCTGGTTTATTCAGTGATTGTATATTTTATGTTCTATGTTTCTCCTTATATCACAAGATTTTTAGGGCAAACTGGAATTAACGTTATTACCCGAGTAATGGGCTTATTTATGCTTGCTATAGGTGTGCAAGCAGTTATTTCTAGTTGTATAGATTTAATGCCTTCATTATTCATTAAGTAAAAGAATATCCTCTCAATTTTTTTGAGAGGATATTTTATTTTTGCCGTACAATAAAAGATGTACCTTTATATCTAGGAGAAAAAAAATGGAATTTGCTCAAGTGTTACGCCAACGTAAATCTGTACGTGCCTTTCAATCGACTTTATTAACTCAAGCACAAATTAATTTAGTGTTAGAAGAAGCTCAACTAGCTCCTTCATCACAAAACACTCAACCTTGGCAAGTGCATATAGTGTCAGGCAATAAACTAGCTCAATTACAAGAGTTATTTTGCCAATTATGGGATAAGCAAGAATTAACTCCTGACTTTACTTATGGGCTAGATGCTTATCCTGAAGAGAATAAAGTAAGAGCACAAGAAACGGCTAAACTTTTTGCTGATGTAAGAAATATATACCGTGGTGATAAAGAAGCGAGATTTAATGCAATCAAAGAAAATTACTTTTATGGAGCTCCGCATGCAGCCTTTTTCTTTTTCCCAAGTGTAGGTGACAATGTACGTCTTGCTTTTGATTTAGGTTTATATGTGGAAAACTTTTTACTGTCCTTAACTAACCATGGTTTTGCAGGTGTACCTCAAACTATGCTTACGGTTTTTGCTGAGCCTTTACGTGAGATTCTGGGCGTTGAGCCAAACTACAAATTAATTATTGGCGTATCTTTTGGTTATGAGGATCATAATGCTCCAGTTAACCAAGTTAAATCAACACGTGTGCCAGTAGAGCAAGTTGTTAAGTTTCATCAATAATTAAAATAAAAATCAGCAAAGTTTTTCAAAAAAATTATTTAAACAGTGCTAAAATACATGTACATATCTGAACCTTTTAACTTGTCTTAGAAGGCGAAGTTATAATTTCCACTTTTTAAGTAATTTTGAGGTTTTTTGTGAAAACTAAATTATCAACTCTATCAGTTGCTGCTCTAGCGGCTTTATCTTTAGCTGCATGTTCTACTGCTCCTAAAACAGCAGAACCAGTAACAACTTTAACTCCTCCTCAAGTAGCTGGTACTTATTTAGTGTCTGCAACAGCTTGGGTGCAAAATGCAGGAGAATATCGTGCTTTAGCTTATCAAGCGTTTAATACAGCTACTGTAGCTTTTGATAAAGCAAAAAGAGTACCTGGTAAAGCAAAAGCTGTTGTAGTTGACTTAGATGAAACTATGATCGACAATAGTGGTTTCCAAGGTGGAATTGCTAAATATGGTATTCCGTACAATTCTAAAAACTGGAGAAAATGGGAGCAAACAGGTAAACCAACAGCTATTCCTGGCGCACTTGAGTTTGCTCAACATGTAGTAAAAAATGGTGGGGTTGTATACTATGTATCTAACCGTACACAAGAAAATATCGAATATACTAAAGCTACTCTAATTGCTTTAGGTTTCCCTGGTGTATCTAATGATACAGTTTTACTAAAAGGCTCAGTTTCTACAAAAGAACCTCGTTTTGCCCAAGCGCAAGCTAAAAGTAATGTAGTAGTTTACGTAGGGGACAACTTACGTGATTTCCCAGGTGCAGGGCAATATACAACTACAGAAACTCGTAATGCTTGGGTAGATGCAAACAAAGCTAATTTTGGTAGCAAATACATTGTTATTCCAAACCCAATGTATGGTAACTGGTTAAGTTCTTTAGCTACAGATTTCTATAAAAACAGTTTAGCGCAACAAAATAAACTAGTTTTAGAAGCAATTGAAGCTTGGGACTTATCTAACTATCAATAGTTAGACAATTTTGTGCCCCTTACATTTTAAATGCAAGGGGCTTTATTTATACTTATAAAAATGACCAGAGAACAAGCTTTTACGGCAGCCTTAATTTTACTTATTTGTCTTGGTGAAGATGAGGTTAGCCAAATTGAAATAGATGTTAATTTTTACTCTGCTGAACAAATTTTTGGCCAACAGCTAGTTGGTGCTTTAATTTGGCAGCAGCAGTCAGCCGAATATCAGGCAGTTTGCTATCAAATTTTTAACCAAGCTAAAAGTGCGCTAAAGCAACTTGAAGTAGGAAGTATTTTAATTGATATAGATGAAACTCTGCTCGATAATTCTTTATTTGAGGCAGGCTTAAGTGTTCATGGCCTAGGCTATAAGCAAGAGTATTGGGATTATTGGGAAACCCATGGTACTCCAGGTCTAGTGCCGGGAGCTTTAGATTTTGTTTTAACGGCACATAAGCAAGGCTTTAAAATCTATTATGTTTCCAATCGCTATGGCGGCAATTTACAAGCAACTATAGATATTTTACAAAAGTTAGGTTTTCCTGAGGTAAACAAGCACACAGTGCTGTTACAATATACTTACGACTATGCCCAAACTAAACAAGAAAGAATTGCCCGCGTTTGCCAAAGAGAAAAAGTGGTAATGTATGTTGGCGACATGATTGATGATTTTTATACAGGGCAAGAGTATACTACAAATGCCCAACGCAAGGAGTGGGTTGCAGAACATAAACAAGAGTTAGGCTGTAAGTATATAATTTTACCTAATCCTGTCTATGGTAACTGGATGACTCTTTTAACGCCAGACTTTTATGGCAATAAGCTTAGTGAACAAAATAAAATAGCTGTTGCTACGCTTTTAGCTTGGGAACTTAGTAACTACGCACAATTTTTCTATGACAAAAAGCAACGCCCAACTAATTAATGAATTTATTCATTATATTTCCGTAGTTGAGCAAAAAAGCGAAAATACCGTAACTTCTTACTACTATAACTTAGCCAGTTTTTTTCAGTGGAATAGTGAGCAAGGCAATCAATCCTTTTTGCACTTCGAGACAGTGAGCCTTAATGCCTATTTAGCTCAACATTATGAGCAAGGGATTTCGGTTAATACCTTACGCCACTGGCTAGTGACCTTACGGAGATTTTTTCAGTTTTTATTGCTCAAAGGATATATAAGCAAAGATCCTACTTTACGCATGGCTTTACCTAAAGCCATAAAACCTAAGATGCTCTATTTAACCGAAGAGCAAATGCAACTGCTGTTAGCTCAACCTGACTTATCTAAAGGTAAAGGACTTAGAGATAGAGCCATGTTAGAGTTAATCTATTCTTCGGGCTTACGTATTTCCGAGCTCTTAAATTTAACGTTTAATCAAATTGACAAAGAAAATCGTGCCTTAAGAGTTAAGGGGAAGGGAGCCAAAACGCGCATAGTTCCTATGAGTGAGTCAGCTTTTGCGTATTTAAATGACTATTTGACTTTGTATCGCCACCAACAACAAGTGGCAAGCGAATATGTTTTTGCCAATGCCCAAGGCAATCCTATGACCAGAATGAATTTTTGGCAAAGAATTCGTGCTTATGCCCAAAAATGTTTTACCTTTGATTTAAGTGGCTTTGGTCCTCATAGTTTGCGTCATACTTTTGCTACTCATTTACTTAATCATGGAGCTGATATACGTAGTGTGCAAACTCTATTAGGGCATTCGAGCTTACAAGCGACCCAAGTTTATACTCATGTGGCACAAGAGCAAATTAAGCAATTGCACTCTAACTTTTCTCGACAAAAGTTACCAAATTTATCTCAACTTAAACAAAAGAAAAAAGGATAAATTTGCTTAAAATATGGTACTTGTGCTATAATGGCATATGAATTTTTCTTAATCTCAGGTTTTCGGGGCTGTTCTGGATTCGACGGGATTGTGAAGTTTCAGAATCATGTAGAGTGGGAAGACTCTTAAATAACTTCAAATTAAATATAAATGCAAAAGATGCGTTTTTTGGCCGTTCAACAAACAACGGCGTAGCTTTAGCAGCTTAATAACCTGATCTAAAGCGGTCGGTGTGGATTTCCACTAGCGATGAAACACCCACTTTTATAATTATCCTTAGCTAGTGAATAGTAATTGAGTTTTGATGGGGCTTGTTACTATTATTTACCATCTAGCGATGTAGATTTTGTTTTATTTTTTACTACTAGCGAAATTCTAAATAAAACTAAACATGTAGTATTCTGTAATGGAGTGATTTCGGACAGGGGTTCAAATCCCCTCAGCTCCACCAATTTTTATGTCTTTATGACAAAGAAATATCGCAAACACCAAAAACTCCCAATTCGTGAAGCAAAATGGAAGTGGGAATATCTCCATAGCAAGTACCTTAAAGGGGTCAATATAACCAAATATATTGAATCTGAAATGGTACGTACCTTTTCCTTGGATTTAATTAATGCTCGAGAAAACCCTGAAGCTATAGAAGCATGGGTAGAAAATCATCTTAACCCAGCTTTAGTTAAAAGCTTAGACATGGCAGTACGAGCAAGAAGAAAACGCAATAACGATAATGAAAATCTTATCTATGCCAAAAAGAGTATTTTCTTAGAATTTGAGGCGTGGGAAGCTTTATCCACTTATGCTAAAGAACACAATGTTAGTTTAAGTGAAGCGATTTTATTACTATTTAAAGAAAAAAAGAACTAGGCAATTGACCTAGTTCTTTTTTAAATTTTAAAAAAAGCCTAGATCTAGTGATCTAGGCTTATTTTTTATTAGTCTAAACGTAATAATTCGTTAATACCAACTTTGCTGCGAGTTTTTGCGTCAACTTTTTTCACGATAACTGCACAGTATAAGCTGTATTTACCATCTTTAGAAGGTAGGCTACCTGAAACTACTACTGAACCTGCAGGTACACGACCATAGTAGATTTCACCTGTTTCACGGTCATAGATTTTTGTTGATTGACCAATGAATACACCCATAGAGATTACCGAACCTTCTTCAACGATTACCCCTTCAACAATTTCAGAACGAGCACCGATAAAACAGTTATCTTCGATAATTGTTGGGTTAGCTTGTAATGGTTCTAAAACACCACCAATACCTACACCACCAGATAAGTGTACGTTTTTACCGATTTGTGCACATGAACCTACAGTTGCCCATGTATCAACCATGGTACCTTCGTCAACATATGCACCAATGTTTACGTAAGAAGGCATTAAGATTACATTTTTTGCTACGTGTGCACCTTTACGTGCAACTGCATTAGGTACTACACGTACACCTGCTTGAGCAAAGTCTTCTTGCGTGTAAGATTTGAATTTTGTATCAACTTTATCGTAGTAATTTGTTGAATCACCTTCAATAATTTGATTTTCTTTGATACGGAAAGAAAGTAAAACAGCCTTTTTTAACCATTGGTGAGTTACCCAGTTGCCATCAATTTTTTCAGCAACACGTAAAACACCTTTATCTAATTGGTTAATTACATATTCAACAGCTGCTTTTAAATCATCGCTTGCTGTTTGAGGATTAATAGAAGCTCTGTTTTCGAATTCAGCTTCAATAAAAGCTTGTAATTCAGCAAGATTGTAAGACATACTTAACCTTTAAATTTAAAATAAAAAAATAAATCTAACTAAAAATAAAATTTCTAGCCCTGTAAATGATAATTATATCATAAAAGCTCAAGTTTCCCTTTATAAGCTTTGCATTAAGCGTTTATACTCTAAGAGCTTTTCTCGTGCTAAGATAGGTCGCGTCCCTAAAAGAACACTTAAATAGATTTTACTGAGGTTAGCACTTTGTTGCAAAAAGATTTTCTTTTGCTCGTTAGTTAACGCCTCAAAGCCTGAAAATGAGTCTGTTTTTCTTTCAGGTACAACTTGCTCTTTTTCTTTTTTGAACTCTTTAATTTTAGCTTCGAGAGCTTGCTGTAAATCTTGCTCGTCAAATGAATTGTTTACTTTGTAAGTAGTTTGTTTAACCACTTGCTGTTTTTGGTCAAGCGAGATTTTAACTTGCAGTAAAGAAGCAAGATTACTGGCATTGAGTTGTAATTGCTCTTGAGTTTGAGGATTGATTTTAATTTGCCCTTGGCTAGGTGCTTCTTCGAGAAAGATTTCGTGCATAAGCTTTAAATTTTTTCCCGCAAAAGTAAGTTCTTGCTGGTACTGAAATTGTTGCTGTTGATACTCGAGATACTGTAAAGCAAGAGGGTCTACACTGTCAGGATCTTGCTCCCATTGTTGTCTGAGGCTAAGCTCTTGTTTTGTAAGCTCTTGATTAAGTAAATTAATCTCTTGGCTTTTAATAAAACCTTGCTCTTGAATTAAAAAATAATTCTGATGGTCTTCGAGCTCGAGACCGGCATAGTCCTGATTTAAAAGCGGAAGCATGCCTAAATAATTTAATAACTCAAATTCGAATTTGCGTAAGACCAGACTTTGTTCTTGCGTGCTATTAGCATAAAACAAGCCTAATAAGGCATTTTTATAAAAGTTAAAGAGAGCAAAAGACTCATAGTTATCATTAGTTGGTAAGAGCTTAAAGATTAACTCATTAACATAACAGGCACAATAAAATTGTTCGAGAGGGTAGCGAATAGCCAAACTCTCGATTTCAACTTTATTGATATAATTCAAGAGCTTACCTGCCACTTGAATTTTTAGTAAAGAAAAATATTGTAAAGCTGGCCCTAATTTTGAGCTTTTACTATTGGCTCCTTTACAATAGAGGTGTAATAAGCCTTTTTCTAAACTAAGAAAGAAAAGACGTACAGTATTATTGCCGTAGTCTTCACGGTAGAGTACAAAACCTGTATACCACATTTTTTTATTACACTATGGTTGGGGTATCATCTTTAGCTTGCACTATTTGTTCAATTACATTGAGAACATTAGTGCGTAATTCTTTAACCTGTTGTACATCTAAAGCAGTTACGAGAGCAACCAAGCATTCAACAATTAAGAGCTGACTCACGCGCACATACATGCTGTCTTGCAGTAAGTGGAAGTTTTTATCAAATGAACCCGAAGCAATAAAGGAAACATCAACGCGTACGCTAAGATCCGAGCGGGCATCATTACAAATAGCAATAGTGAACACACGTTGCTTTTGTAATAAAGAAACAATTTTTAAAACTTCACGATTATAGCCTGAGCTTTGAATAGCTATAGCTACATCACCTTTAGAAAGTAAACAAGCTTTATTAACCATATCACTTTCGCCAGTAGCGGTGATGGTTAAAATACCTATACTCATAAAACGAGCAGCTACATCTTCTATTAGCCAACGGTTAGCTTCGGTACCAAAAATAAAAAGTCGCGGAGCGAGATGAATTTTATCGGCAGCTAGGCTAAGATTACTACTATTAGCGGAAAGATTTTGCTTAGTTTCTAGCGTAATACGAGCTAAAAGGTTAGTTGTTCGTGTTAAAACATCTGCAGGATTAGATTGTACGGTTACATCTATATCGTAGATTTTATTTTTTGTTTCTACTTCGTCGGGTAAGTCAAAGTATTCTTCAATAAAATATTTTTTAAATTCAGTATAACCTTTAAAGCCAAGGTGTTTACAAAAACGCATAATAGAAGCTTCACCAAGGTTTAAAGTTTTAGCAAAACCAGATAAAATACTATTGCGTAAAAGATCAGGATTACTAATAATTTCATTAGCAATCTTTTTCATTGACTTAGTAAAGGTATCTTGTTGCGAACTAAAATATTTTTCGATCGCACTTACATTAGGCGTGCCATAAGCTTGCTTTTTTTGTTTGGCAGCACTAGTATCTACTTCCACGACAGGAGTAGCTTTACTTTTTTTAATTCTTTTTAATTTCTTTATCGTCATAGTTGCTAATTGCGGGATGGTGAAGAAAAAAACTAGCAAATGAAAGTTTTTTTAAAGAAAAAATATATCTAATGATATTATACCGCAAAAACTAGAGCGGTCTATACTGCAAAAAAATATTTTTTTGCCCAAGGATTTATTGTAAATGGACAAATATATTTCCCACCAAATTAATCGAGCTATCCAAAGTCAAAGTAGTTTAACTATTGCCGACCTGACAATTATTGCTCAGCTTTTACGAGTTTATTACTATAGCTATAATTTATGGCAAACTTATGAGCATGCCTCCCCAGAATCTCTGCAAATTCTTGAGGCTGTCAGCCAAGACTTACCCGCAAAATACAACTTTTTACCGAAGAACTTAGATACACAAAGCTTAGAGCAGGCCTTAAAACAGGTGGGAGCTCTGCCCGAGGCTAACTTTATTCCGCAAGCCCAGCCCAAGTTACCTCTAGTTATAACCGTTGGCGGCACTAATGGGAAGGGGACGACCTCTTTATTAATTACCTCGCTTCTTAGCTCTTTGCAAGTGGTGACCTTAAATAGTCCGCATTTACACCAATATAACGAGCGTACTTTACTTAACGGCAAACCTATAGCTTATGAGCATTATTTCTGGGCATTGCAAGTGTTAGATATAATTCTTGCCTTTTATTTAGCTCGTAGTGGTAAGCAAGCAACCTACTACAATTTTTCCCAGCAAAATACTTTATTAACGCAGTTATTAAGCTATTATTTTGCCGCCGATGTTTTTGTTCAAGAGGTAGGCATAGGAGGTGTTTATGATACTGCCAATGCCCTAGATGCGCATCTAGCCATAATTACCAGTATAGGCTTAGATCATACTGCTTGGTTAGGTAAGAGTTTAACTTCGGTAGCTGCCAATAAAATAGCTACAGCTCGCTTGCCAAGTGGCGTTATTTTTGTTGCTTCGCAAGATTTACTTGCCCAACAAGTGCGTGAGCACTTGCATTTTCTTCCTTTGCTTCCTTTACCAGAGGAGATAAAGCCAAGCTTAATCCCTCACTCAAATGTACAAGTTAGTCTTACGGCTTATCAATACTTAAGGGAGCTAAATGCCAAGCCTTACATCCCGCAAACTATAGCTGACTATGATTTTAATCTGAGAGCCCCAGCGAGTTATTTTACGGCTATAAGTTTAAGTAGGGTAAAACAACTGGCAAAATTAAATGCCTCAACTCTTGCTCATATTTTAGCTCGCGTAAAATTACCTGGGCGTTTAACTTTTTTACAAGCAGAACAAAAGCAACAATTTATCCAAGGCTTAGGGCTAAGGATGCCAAGTTGTTCTTTGCAAATAGTAATGGATGTAGCTCATAATCCTCAGGCAATAGAAAAATCCCTGTCCTTACTAAAGGAAAAATTTAATCAACAAGGCAAAACCTATTACTTTGTTGCCATGGGCAAAGATAAGGATTTAGTTACCGCTTTAGAGTGCTTTAAGCATGAACAGGTTTATTTATTACCTATTGCCCATGAGCAACGGGGCGTAACTCTTGCCGATTATCAAGAGCGTTTGCCTGAATTACCTGCTCATGTGCGTTTAGAGGCAGACCTAAAAACTTGCTTAGAGCAAATTTTTACTCAGAATCAGCATCGAGGGCAAGAAATTAATCTTGTTTTTATGGGCAGTTTTTATCTTTTAAGTGATATCTGTGCTAAGACCAATTTATCTTTGCTCTAAAGTGGCGAAAAAGGCTTAGTTATATGTGCATTTTCTGTGCATTTTCTTTTCATTTTTCTCTAAATGTTGGTATAATGGGAAAGACAGTAGTTTTTAAACTTTTCCCCTTTGTAAAGACAACTACCAGTTTCTTTACATTACTTTTTTGCGTTGTTAAGATATCTCTTAACCCTAATGTTTGTAAGTACCCATGACCACTTTGGAAAAAAAAGATTTAAACACAAATTTAGAAAACACGAACACAACGTTAGAAGATCAAAAGCTAAATCCAGAGAATTTTGGTAGCTACTTAAAACAAAAACGTAATGAAAAAGGCGAGTCTTTAGAAGATGTTAATAAGGCCATCCGTATCAATACGCGAGTTTTAAAAGCTTTTGAACAGAATCAGTTCACAAACATTGAAGATTTTGATAATGTTTACCTGAGAATGTATCTAAAAAAATACACTAGTCATTTAGGCATAGATGACTATTCTTTAATTGATAAACAAATTTATGAAGATACAGCCAAACAAGTAAACCGTGCTTCTAAGTTAGTAAGAGACACAGAAGTAAGCCCTAAATCTAAGCCTTCTGCCTTTACCCGAAATACTATTTCGGCGGATATGAATAGAAGACCTTCAGGAATTAGAAAAGTATTTTTCCTTTTAGTTACTTTAGTAATTATTATTGCTATTGGCGTTATAGTTGTTAAATCGGTATTCACTAATGAAGTAGCTGTAACTGCACCAACTCCTGTGCAAGAACCAGTAACTCAAGTTGAAACTCAGCCAGTAGAAGTACCAGAACCTGCTCCAGTAGTTGAAGAACCTCAAACTCCTCCAGAAGAGGTAGCTCCAGCAGAACCAACTAGTGTAACAGCTCCAGATGGCGAGCAAATTCCTTTAGAAGGTGTTTACGTAAAACTAAAAGCTGCAAGTTGGGTTGGAACTAAAGTAAATGCTAATGCTCAAGGTTGGGGAGAATTAAGAATTCCTCTAAATACCCTAACCCAAATACCTGATAATATTGCTGTTCTTCGTTTTGGTAATATTAAAGGGGTAAGCTATCTTTATATTAATGGCGTAGCCCAAGATTTAAGTTCAAATACTAATATTAAAAGTTTTACTTTACGTTAATAGAGAGGCTCACCTTAAGGTGGGCTTTTCTTTATTTAAGAATTAATATTATTAAAAGCATTAAATAGAACTTGGTTTAATGAGTTTTTTGTGGTCTTTTCCTAGTTAGGGTATAATATAGACGTGAAAAACCGCCAATTTAAATCGGTAAAAATATGAGTAGTGAATTTAATGTAATTAAAGATCGACGTCCAACTCGTAAAATCATGGTTGGAAATGTGGCTGTTGGAGGAGATGCTCCTATTTCAGTCCAGTCAATGACCAATACAAAAACTACAGATGTAGAAGCTACTGTAGGGCAAATTAAAAGTTTAGAAGAAGTAGGCGTAGACCTAGTAAGGGTTTCAGTACCTACTATGGATGCTGCCGAAGCATTTAAAGAAATTAAACAGCAAGTTTCAGTACCACTGATTGCTGATATTCATTTTGATTATCGTATTGCCTTAAAAGTTGCTGAATATGGCGTTGATTGTTTAAGAATTAACCCAGGTAACATAGGTAACGAAGAAAGAATTCGTCGCGTTGTAGAAACGGCAAGAGATAAAAATATTCCCATTCGTATCGGGATTAACGCAGGATCTTTAGAAAAAGATTTACAAGAAAAATATGGTGAACCTACGCCCGAAGCTTTAGTTGAATCAGCTTTACGTCATGTTGACTATTTAGATAGATTAAACTTTGATAACTTTAAAGTTTCAGTTAAAGCCTCAAATATAGATCTAGCGGTAGCTTCATACCGTAAACTTGCCCAAGCTCTACCTCTAGTGCCTCTGCACTTAGGGATAACTGAATCAGGTAGTTTACGTTCAGGTACGGTTAAATCAGCAATAGGTTTAGGGATGCTTTTAGCCGAAGGTATCGGTGATACAATTCGTATTTCTCTGGCTGCTGACCCTGTAGAAGAGGTAAAAGCAGGTTTTGAGATCTTAAAATCTTTAGGTCTCCGTAAACGTGGCATTAACTTTATTGCCTGCCCAACTTGTTCGCGTCAAGAATTTGATGTAATCGGAACCGTAAACGCCCTTGAAGATCGTTTACAAGATATTCTCACGCCTTTAGATGTTTCTATTATAGGTTGTGTAGTAAATGGTCCAGGTGAAGCCATAGTTGCAGACATGGGAGTTGCCGGAGGCATGCGTAAATCAGGCTTTTACGAAGATGGTAAACGTATAGATCGCCTAGACAATACGGACATGATTGACCAATTAGAAGCAAAAATTCGTGCTCGCGTGGAAATCGAAAAAAATCGTATTGCTATAAAAGATTTAAACTAGAAAAAAGAGCCAGTTTGTTAAATTTAACTGGCCTTTTTTGTTATACTATATAGCGGAAAATAACCTACTAACAGAAAGTTTATTATGAGTAAAGTAATTAAAAGTTTACGTGGTTTTAATGATGTTTTACCACAAGACACTTATCAGTTTAATAGTGTTTTAAGAACTTTAGAGCAAATTCTCGCTCAATATTGTATTAATGAAATTAAGGTTCCTTACTTAGAGTCTACGGCTTTATTTGCGCGTGGCGTAGGTGAGGCTACTGATATAGTTGAAAAAGAGATGTTCTCTTTTACCACTAATGATCAAGAAAGTGTAAGTTTAAGACCTGAGGGTACTGCAGGAACTATGCGTGCTTGTATTGAGCATGGTTTATCTTATAACCAAGAACAACGCTTATACTACTTTGGTCCTATGTTCCGCTATGAGCGTCCACAAAAAGGACGTTATCGTCAATTCCACCAGCTTGGGGTAGAAATTCTTGGTATTAGAAATCCTGCTCTAGATGCCGAAGTACTTTTAATGTGTGCGGAATTCTGGCAAGCTTTAGGTTTAAGCGAATATGTAACCTTAGAAATTAATACTATAGGGACAAGCGAAGCAAGAGCTAACTATGGTAAGGCTTTAGTTGCTTATTTAGAAGCTTATAAAGATCAACTCGATGCCGATTCCCAACGTCGTTTAACCTCAAACCCATTACGTATTCTTGACTCTAAAGATGCCAATACTCAAGCAGTATTAGCTAATGCTCCTGTTCTAGCTGACTTCTTAGATCAAGAGTCAAAAGATTACTTTGAGCAACTCAAAGCTATACTTACAGCTAATGGGCAAGAGTTTGTTGTAAATCCAAAACTAGTACGTGGTCTAGACTACTATAATGATACAGTTTTTGAGTGGACAACAACCCGTTTAGGAGCACAAGCAACAGTTTGTGCGGGTGGACGTTATGACCGTTTAGTAGAAATTTTAGGTGGTCATGCTACTCCAGGCTTTGGTTTTGGTTTAGGTTACGAACGTTTACTTCTTTTAATTGAAGAGGTACAAGGTAAACAAGAAACTCCAAGTGCTGATGTGTTTATTATTAACGAAGGTGATGTAGCTTCTTACTCATTAAAAGTTGCTCTACAATTACGTCAGGCTGGTTTTAAAGTGTTAAATAACCTTGCTGGCGGTAAACTGAAAAAACAATTTACCAAAGCAGATAAATCAGGTGCTCCTCTAGCCCTAATTATCAATCCTGAGTTAAGTGCAGCAAATCAGGTTAATGTTAAACGTTTAGCAACAGGTGAACAAGAAACGGTTGACTTAGCAAATCTAGTTGCGAGCCTTAAAGCTTAACTTTGCTATTTTGCCTATTTTAGTGTATACTTGTAGTTATTCTATTTAAAACAGGATTTTTCATGGCATATACAACAGAAGAACAAGACTTCCAGTCTTTTATGTCAAAACTTCGCCAGTATTTACCATTTATTATCTTGGCTGTTGCCATAGGTGTAACCATTTACTTTGGTATTAACTGGTTTAAAAACAATCAAGTACGTCAACAACAAGCTGAATATCAAGAGTATCAGCAAATTATGACTATCCCAAATCAGGGCGATGACGTTACTACCCGTAATAACATGTTATTACAGTATATTGAAAAGAACCCGAAAAAAGCTTTAGCTGCTTTAGGTCTATTAGACCAAGCAAAATACTTAGCTGACCAAGGGCAATATACGCAAGCTTTACAATTAGTTGAAGCTATTCCAAGCAATAATGAATTTTCTCCTGAGTTAGTAGCTATTACTAAAGCTAAACTTCTTCTTCAACTTGGTCGTGGTGAAGAAGGTATTCCTGCTTTAGATGCTATTTCTCAAGGTTCTTGGTATGTAAGTGCAAGATTATTAGCAGGTGATATTTACTTTAGTGATGGTAAATATCAACAAGCTTATAATGAATATCAAGTTGCGCAAAACTATCTGAATCAAGAATTAGCTAATGCAAATGCTAATACAACTGATATTGAAAGCTTAAATAGCCAAGTACAATTTTTACAACTGCGCATGAATATTGCTCAGTCTTATGTAAAAAATCTTGAGACTCCAGCAGCACCTGCAGCTCCTGCAGAGACAACTGCTCCTGCAGAGCCTACAGCTCCAGCAAGTGAAAGCAACAATTAATTTAAACTATAAAAAAAGGAAAGCTCTAGCAAGCTTTCCTTTTTTTTTGCATTAATTAAAGCCTTAAGTGTTACACTTAAGGCTTTAATCCATTTTAATTAAGCAACTTTAATTGCTGCATCTAAAGCAACATTCATCATTTGCGTGAATGTAGTTTGACGTTCTTCAGCGGTTGTATACTCTTCTCTTAAAATGTGATCAGAGATAGTTAAGATACAACCTGCTTTAGCACCGTATAGATCAGCAATTGGGAATAATGCTGCTGCTTCCATTTCTACAGCTAGGAAGTTATAAGTTTTTAAAGTTTGGAAAAAGTCAAAATCTGGAGAGTAGAAAAGATCTGCAGAGAAACATTTACCAACTTTTACTGGAACATTATTTTCTTTTGCTGCTTCAACTAAAGCTGCCACGTTTTCGTATGAAGCTACAGCTGAGTAGTCATGACCTTTGAAACGTTGACGGTTGATTTTTGAATCAGTAGAAGCACCAGTTACAACGATAACGTCACGTACGTGTACATCATCTAATACTGCACCAGCCGAACCAATACGGATAATGTTTTTCACACCGTAGAATTTGTATAATTCTTCAGCATAGATTGAAATTGATGGCATACCCATACCGTGTCCCATAATAGAGATACGTTTACCTTTATAAGTACCAGTAAAGCCATACATATTACGTACTGAAGTAAATTGCGTAACGTTTTCTAAGAAGTTTTCTGCAATGTATTTAGCACGAAGTGGATCACCTGGCATTAATACTGTTTCTGCGATATCACCAAATTCAGCTGCATTATGTGGAGTTGCCATAAATATTTATCCTTACAAATTAAAAATTGTCCAAAAGATGTTTAAAAGATTGGTTTACCAAAGTCAAAACCTGGAAGATTTAAGTATTTGGCAATAGTAGCACCAATATCAGAGAAGGTTTCACGTTTGCCATGATAACCAGGAACAGCACCAGAACCTGCAAATAATACAGGAATGTGTTCACGGGTGTGTTCTGTGCCTGGCCATGTTGGATCGTTACCATGGTCAGCAGTGAAGATAATTAAATCACCTTCTTCTAATAAGTTGAGAAGTTCTGGAACACGACTATCGAAGTATTCTAGAGCTTCACCATATCCTTGTGGGTCACGACGGTGACCAAAGTCTGAGTCAAAGTTTACAAAGTTTGTGAAAACAATAGTGTTATCTTGAGCTTGTTTGATTTCTTCAATAGATTTATCAAATAACTCTTCTAAACCTGTAGCTTTTACTTTTTTGGTAATGCCTTGGTGTGCGTAGATATCGGCAATTTTACCAACTGAAACTACGTGACCACCTGCTTTTTCTAGTTGTACAAGAACTGTTTCTGAAGGTGGTAAAATTGAGTAGTCACGACGGTTACCTGTACGTTTAAACTCTCCTGCTTTAGGACCAACAAATGGACGAGCAATTACACGCCCTACTGCTTCAAAGTGCTCATTTAATTCTTCACGCACTAATTCACATAAAGCTAATAATTTTTCTACCCCAAAAGTTTCTTCATGGGCAGCAATTTGGAAAACTGAATCAGCTGAAGTATAGAAAATAGGTTTACCTGTTTTCATATGCTCTTCACCTAATTGGTCAAGAATTACTGTACCTGAAGCATGGCAGTTGCCAAGATAACCAGGAAGACCAGCTTTTTTCACAATATTATCTAAAAACTCTTCAGGGAAAGAGTTTTGATGTTCTGGAAAATAAGTCCAGTCAAATCTTACAGGACAACCTGCAATTTCCCAGTGGCCTGATGGAGTATCCTTACCATTTGAAACTTCCTGAGCATAGCAGTAAGAAGCTTGTGGATCTACTAAGCTAGGATCCATTTTCGCAGGATATTGGCCAGTTGATTGTTTATAAGCTTCTAGTAAACCTAATTTGGTTAAGTTAGGTAAATTTAAAGCTGTTTGACCGTTAGTTGTTTTCCCATCAGCAAAGAATTGG
Organism: Psittacicella melopsittaci; assembly: GCF_003585925.1. GTDB lineage: Bacteria > Pseudomonadota > Gammaproteobacteria > Enterobacterales > Psittacicellaceae > Psittacicella > Psittacicella melopsittaci. The sequence goes on along the minus strand of NZ_NRJH01000018.1, from coordinate 68,265 downwards.
GCAATGTGACCTAAAGTATCTGAACCTTTATCACCGTATTTGTCTGCATCATGAGCATGACCAATACCAAATGAATCAAGGAGCATGATAAATACACGTTTTTTCATATTAGAAAGCCTTGGACTTATCAAAATTTATAAGAATATCAAAAATAAGTTTATTTTTTTAGCAACATTTTTAAACCTATTTTTTGTAAGCTTTGCTTAACTTACATGCAAATTATACCCCATTTTAAGAGATTTTTTTTGATTAATTTGCCTAAAGCAAGCAAAAAAGAAGACAAAGAACTAATAACTCGAGTTAGTTGGCGTTGAAGTTTGATTTCCCGTGAGAATATTTACAATATCATTGTAAATTCCTGAAGCCCCAAAGCGGAAAGTCTCTGGTTTAATAAAGTCATCACCAAGAATACTTTGAGCAAGGGTAATATACTCCATAGCATTGGCAACTGTTCTTATGCCACCTGAAGCTTTAAAGCCAGTAGAGCTATTGTTTAATTTAATAAGGGTAAAAATAATTTGGGCATCACTGAGTCTTGCTCCTTTGCCGTGTTTACCAGTTGAGGTTTTAATAAAGTCTACTTGGTAATCTAGACAAATTTGACTAGCAATAGCTACTTGTAATGGAGTTAAAGAGCCCGATTCCAGAATTACTTTTACTTTAGTATCTTTTTTACAAAGCGGACCTAAGTAGTCAGCCATAATTTCTTTCATAGTTTGATAGGCTGGATTAGCTTTTACTTGGCTTAGGTCGGCAAAGGCATGCTCTTGATCTTGCGTAAGCTCTACAAGTTTACGCCATGGAAAAACATAGTCAATTTCATCTACTTTTTGGCTCAGAGCATAAGCATACTCAAAGGCAAATCTTTGCGGATCTAAAGCTCCGTCAGGAAAGTTAATAACTGTAGCTACTTTAACTTTATCTTCAACTAAATATTTAGCATAGGCTGCAAATTGTTTGTAAACGCAAACAGCTGCCGTATTACCGTATTCGCTCGTAGCTTTTTTACATAATGCTTCAATAGAAGCAAAGTTATCATTATCTTCGAGTGAAGTTAAGTCAGTTAGACTTAAAACTAATTTAGCTTGTTCACTTGGGGTCATAAATTATCTCCTTTAGTCTTTTATTCTCGTCAACATAATACTAAAACTAAGGGCAAAAGTTGGGAAAATTTTCATAAAAATGGTCAACTGACCACTTTTTTATGGGAAGAACTGATCCTTAGTTGAGCAAAATAGAAAGAATTAACTTATAAGTAAACCTAACTACTTTATAAGTAAACCTAGCCACTTTATAAGTAAACCTCACTTTTTTAGTATAGTTTCGATATTTATTACTTTTATAGGAATCGAAATTTACTTTTTTTAGGCAAAAATAAAAGTCCCCCGTAAGGAGGACTTGAATTTATTGCCATGCGTAAATTGCAATAACTGTGGTTACAATAAAAGTACCTGTAGTAACAAAATTAATTAAGTTAGCTATATACTTTTGGTTATTAAGAGCTTTAGTGCTGGCATCTGTATGGATAACATAGAGATGGAAAGCAATTAATGGTAAGCTAATAAAAAATAGATAAGCAAACCATGGTGCTGCTATAACCGTATTAAAGTAAGAATAGAAAATTAAAGCAAGAATATAAAATAGAGTTTGGAATAAACGACTTGCTTTAGTTCCTAAAACTACAGCGAGGTTGTCTTTATGGTAAGCACGAGCTACATAGCTATCTCGCATGTTAAAGAGATTTAGGGTTGCTACACATAAAAAGCCAAAGGCTAGAGCAGGGAATAATAAATAGGTATCAAAATCATGCACTTGGAGATAGAAAGAAGCATCAACCATTACCACCCCATACACGAGGAAGTAAGAGAGCTCTCCTAATACCGTAAAGTTGTACGGATTTTTTCCAATTGAATAACGAGATAAAAGATTAAGAATAACTATTATTAGTCCAGAAAATACGAGAATTGACCCTAGGTTAAGTTGAGCAACAAAAATTAGGGCAACGCAAGCTGCAATAATTAAAATAAAATTTAATTTAATAAATTGTAAAACTCGACGGCGCGTAATTATTTTTTCACCTGGGTAGGCTTCGAATTCACAAATACGACATTCGTATTTAGTGCCTAGATCTTCTGAAGAGTATTCTTTACAAAGATTAGCAAATACTTGTAAAAGAAAGCCTAAAACTAAGCAAAGAACAAATACTAACCAGTTAATCTCCGAACGAGTTAATAAAGCTAAAGAGGTGCCCAGTAAAATTGCTAAAAAGGTTTTTACTTGGCTATAAGGGTTAATAATTTGGTATAAAACAAATAAGCGTGGGTGCTTGAGATACGCCATGCGATACTTTTGTCGCCAAGCACGTTCATCTCTATAGGCTTCACGTACGGTTGAAGGTTTTAAATTACCAAATAAAATGTCTGTTTTCGACTTGTCGGCAAGGTCTGCAATATCACCAATACCATCATCGAGTGTTGGATTGATATTTTCTTCAACCTCGGTAAAAGTATTTTTTTCTGTCACAGGATTATATCCTCTTATTCGTCAAGGTCTTGAATAAAGGTCAGTTGTTTTCTCTTTATATTATATGGTTAGGAAAACAAACTTCAAATAATTATACCCTAAATTCGAAGAAAAAGAAAAAATATTGGCAAAATTAAAAGAGCCAAGAAAACTTGACTCTTTTATGTTACGGAGAAATATTATCTTCCTGATTTAATTTGTTGCTTGTTTGTTGCTTAATTTGTGCTTTCTTTTTGATAGCGCCAGAGTTAGTTCGCGCATGTGAATATAACTCATCATCATTTCTTTGACTGGCTTGAGCTTTTTTCTCATGCACTTCTTTAGCTTTTTTAGCAATTCTAATTTTAATTAAAATTATAATTAGGACTAAAGCGATAATTGCTGCAACAGATACTCCCAGACCAATACGGTGCATTAAGTGTTTTAAGTGCTCAAGGTTATTTCCGAAAAAGTAACCTAATCCCACCCATACAGGTACGGAGATAATGCAAGCAAAAAAGTCGATTAAGAAAAACTTGTGATATGTAACTTTTCTTGTGATTCCTGAGAAAAGATAAATAGCTGCTCTTAAGCCCGGTAAGAAACGAGCAACAAAAAGAAACATGGTCGAGTTATCTTGGAAACGAGCACGAATTGATTTAATTCTTTTTGCTGTTAGGATTTTACGAAGAAACTTCACACGTAAAAGTTTTACTCCGTAAATGTACCCCAAGAAGTACATAATAGAGTCACCTATTAGAACTCCAGCCATACAAACTAGGAAAATGCCAGGACCATGTGCATAGCCTTGACTTGCTAAAATTCCAGCCGTTACTAATGTAATATCTTCTGGAATTGGCACTCCTAAACCACTAATTAAGAGAACAGTAAATACTAGAACATAGGAAATAATGTTCCCATATTCAGAAAAATGTTCGAATAAATTAATTAGGCTATCCATGAAATATTAAACCCCTTAGATTAATACAATTACTTGTATTGTTAATTAGCTAACTGATTCTGTCAGCAGCTTCCCAGCTGTTGTGAAAGAGTTGCTGTATAAAAGGACAGCTTTGTTAAGGGATACAGGTTTGCCCTTTATCCCCAATGCTCTATTATACACTATTAATCTTTATAAATCTAAAGAGATTTCTTATTTCTTGTCTTTATCTTGCTCTTGCGTTGACTTTTTAAATTCTTCTTGGGCTTGCTTTTCTAACTTTTTCTTTAGTTTCTCTTGTTCTTTATCTTCTTTATCTTTAGCCTGATTTCCCGAAAACTCATCTTCGGCTTGAGAAAGCTGTTTAATCATTTTATATACTTCGGCATGTTTAACCGCTGGTAATTTATTAAAACGATTTAAAAGTACAGCCAAACCATAATAAGTCATATTTAAACCTATATTAGGATCTTCTCTTTCTGCTCCAACTAAATCGAGTAAAGTGTAATATAAAATTGATTGTTCTTGTTTAATAGGAAAAAGAGCATAGAGACCAATAGAATAGAGGCATAAACTGGTGAGTAAAATAAAAAAGATACTATAAACAATAAGAATATTTTGGCTAACATAACCAAAACGGTAATAGTAAAGTAAATTAAGGACAAGGATAATAATTATGCCTATCTTCCACATATTTAACATCCTACTATAGTTAAAGCGGAAGATAAACAGTTTTTCATACTTCTCACTGTGGTATACTTTTCCTAAGAAAATCATTAGAAAACCGTAAAAAATGTAAGTAAATACAGAATAAGATCTTCCTTGCATGTGAATCCTTATTATTTGTCTCTAATAATCTTTTATTATAATATAAATTATTTGAAGTTTTGTGTAAGAAGGGGTTATTTGTGGTAAAATAAAGACCGCTGACTTAAACTAGGCTTCTAAGTTGGCATAGTTTTTTTATTACATTTTTGCCGATAAAACTTATGGATAATTCATATATTTTAATTACAAAACCTGCGGTAAACCAATTTGCAGGTCTTTTAGAAAGTCACGAACCAGGTACTGGAATTCGTATTTTTGTGGTTCACCCTGGTTCATATAATGCCGAATGTGGAGTTTCTTTTTGCCCTCCAGATAATATTGAAGAAGTAGATCACGTAATTGATTATGATGCTTTTAAAGTATACGTTGACCCTATTTCATGGCCTTTTTTAAACGAAGCTGAAATTGACTTTGTTACCGAAGGTTTAGAGTCACAATTAACAATTAAAGCACCTAATGCAAAAATGAAGCGTCCAGAAGATGATGCTCCATTAATCGACCGTGTAGACTACTACATTGAAACGATTATTAATCCGCAATTACGTAATCACGGTGGTCGTATTACTTTAATTGAAATTAAAGACGGCATCTGCGTAATTCAGTTTGGCGGTGGTTGTAATGGTTGCTCAATGGTTGATGTTACTTTAAAACAAGGTATTGAAGGTCAACTTCTCGAACAATTCCCTGATGAAATCAAAGGGGTAAGAGATGTAACCGAACACCAAACTGGTGATCACTCTTACTATAAATAATATTTAGAGACGTCGTCTCGCCAGTACTTAAGTACTGTGGTAACTAACCCAAGAGAGAATTATTCTTTTACACAGCAAAAGAGTAATTCTTTCTTTTGTTCAAAAAGTGAAACTGTGTAGTCTATGCTGAGTATTGAAAATCGTATAGCTCTAGAATTAGAGGTAAACCCTCATCAAATAGAAGCTGCTATAAAACTTTTAAATGAAGGGGCAACTATTCCTTTTATTGCTCGTTATCGTAAAGAAGAAACTGACGGACTTACGGACGAACAATTACGTGAGTTTCAGGTTCGTTATAACTACTTAACCGAGCTAGAAGAGAGAAAGAAAAGTATTTTATCTTCAATTAGTGAACAAGGTAAATTAACCCCTGAACTTGAAGAGCAAATTAATGCTTGTTTAGTGAAAGCAGATTTAGAGTATTTATATATTCCTTATCGTCCTAAACGTAAAAGTAAAGCAACTAAAGCCCGTGAAGCAGGTCTTGAGCCTTTAGCTTTAGAGCTGTGGGAAAGTAAAGATGTAAATCTAGACCTAGACCAGGCTTGTGCTCCTTATTTAAATGAAGAGTATAATACGACCAAAGCGGCATTAGACGGAGCTCTTTTAATCCTCGTTGATAATTTTGCGGACAAGCCAGAGCTTTTAGCCGAATTAAAATCTTACCTTAATGCAGTAGCAACTATTGAAGCTAGAGTAGTTGAAGGTAAAGAAAAAGAAGGTGATAAATTCAAGGATTACTTTAACTATAGTGAAACCCTTTGTGATATTAAGAGTCACCGTTTTCTTGCTTTATGGCGAGGCAGAGCTGAAGGGGTTTTAATTCTCCATTTAAATCCTAATCCTGCAAATATTCCTGTTAATCCAGTTGACCAAATTATCGAACGTCATGCTACTAAGGATCTAGGTATTGATCTAGTACCTAATACGCCTTTAAACTCATGGCGTCGTCAGGCTTTAAGCTGGACTTGGAAAGTAAAATTAAGTTCAATTCTTGAAACAGAATTACTTAATGCTCGTCACGAGTTAGCTGAGCCAGATGCTTATAACTCTTTTGCTCATAACCTCAAGTCGTTACTGCTTAAATCTCCAGTTAAGGCACAAAATATTCTTGGTTTAGACCCAGGGATTAGAACAGGGGTTAAATTTGCCACCATAGATGCTCAAAGTAAACTCCTTGACCACGGGGTATTACATTTAATTGAAAATAAAGCTCTAGCAACGCGTAATCTTCTCGAGCAAGTTGCAAAACACCAAGTAACTTTAGTAGTTGTAGGTAATGGTACTGCTTGCCGTGAAACCTTAGAGTTTGTAGAAAAAACTTTTAAAGAGCACCAAATTAAAAATGTGCATACTTTAGTAGTAAATGAAGCTGGTGCTTCTGTTTACTCGGCTTCGGAATTAGCAATTAGTGAATTCCCTGATCTAGATGTTAGTATTCGTGGAGCTGTATCTATAGCTCGTCGTGCTCTTGATCCTTTAGCTGAGTTAGTTAAAATTGATCCTAAATCAATTGGCGTAGGTCAATATCAACATGACCTTAATAGTAAAGAGCTAACTAATCAATTAGAAGCAACGATTGAAGACTGTGTAAACTATGTTGGGGTTAACCTAAACACAGCTTCTGAGTACTTACTACGTAAAATCTCAGGGCTTAATAAGATTACTGCAGGTAATATTGTTAAATACCGTGATGAAAATGGCTTATTTAAGTCTCGTAATGAGTTATTAAAAGTAACACGTTTAGGACCAAAAGCTTTTGAGCAATGTGCGGGCTTTTTACGCGTAGTAGGTCAAGATACTAATGTTTTAGATAACTCGGCAGTGCACCCTGAAGCTTACGGGGTAGTTGAAGCTATGGCTGCGGACCTCGGCATAGATGTAGCGCATCTGGTAGGCAACAAAGAATACTTAGCTCAAATTGAACCTGCTAAGTATGTAACCAAAAAGTTTGGTTTACCGACCATTCAAGATATTATTAAAGAGTTAGAAAAACCTGGACGTGATCCACGTGGGGTATATGAGCCAATTAAATATAAAGAAGGTATAGATAGCATTAAACAACTTGAAGTTGGCATGCTAATGAATGGTTTAGTAACTAATGTGACTGACTTTGGTGCCTTTGTTGATATTGGTGTGCATACAGATGGGTTAGTGCATATTTCTCGCATGAGTGCTAAGTTCATTTCTGACCCTTATAGCTTCTTAAAATCAGGTGAGCAAATTCAGGTACAAGTTTACGAGGTGGATGTTCCACGTAATCGTATTGAGTTAACCATGCTTTTTGAAGGGCAAACTAAAGTAGCTCCAAAAGAGCGAGTTTCTAAAGTACGTGATGCCGAAGAAGCAAAACGCTTACAAGAAGTGGCACAAGAACAAAAAGCTTATGTTGAACTTGCCAAAGAAGCAGGCATTGCCGTAGATCCGAGCTTAACTCGTGTATATAGCCGTAGTTTACGTCAAGCTCCTAGGGGCAAAGCTCAAGCTCAGAAAGGCAAGGCTCAAGCTCCTCAAGCAAGAAGCAAAGCTAAAGGGAAAAAAGCAGAGAATAAAAACTCAGCATTTAATAAACTCCAAGCTTTAGCAAATAAATTTAAAAAATATTAAACAAAAAAAGAGAGTTCAGATTTGAATCTGAACTCCTTTTTTTTTATCTTTCGTATTCTTCAAGACCGTCTTTATTCACTTGACGTACTAACATATCTTCTTTAGTTAGACCTACATCATAAGAAATAGCAACCGCTACGAATACTGATGAGTAGGTACCGATAATAATACCGATAGTTAAACAGAGTGAGAAGATGTATAGTGAGCTACCACCAAAGAATAAAAGAATAACTACAGAAACTAAAGTAGTTACTGAGGTCATAATTGTACGGTTTAAGGTTTCGGTTAAGGAAATATCAATACACTCTTGTACCGAAATACGGTGCATTTTACGGATATTTTCCCTCATACGGTCATATACAACGATGGTATCGTTAATTGAATAACCTACTACCGAAAGAATAGCTGCCACAAAGTTTAAGTCAATGTCAATTTGGAACATTGAGAAAATACCTATTACGGCAATAACGTCGTGGACAAGTGAAGCTACCGCTCCTAGAGATAAACGCCATTGGAAACGGAAGGAAATGTACAAGAGCATCATGATGATTGTACATAACATGGACATTACCGAAGCGTAGATTAAGTCAGAACCTGCTTTAGGACCAACGAACTCAGCTGAAGTAATGCGAGCTTCTGGGTCTACTTTTTCTTGTAATAGTTTTTCTAACTCTTGTGTAGTTGTACTAGTTACAAGTTTTGCAGGAATACGGATAGTTGTTTCTCTTGCCCCAGTAGATGTTACTTCAATACCTGGATAGGTTTCACTTAAAATAGCATTAATATCTGGACCAGTTACAGCTCTAGAATAAGAAACTTCTGCTACAGTACCACCTGTATAGTCTAGACCTAGGTTTAGACCACGAACAAAGAACGAAATAATACAAGCGATCATTAGAACTGCTGAGAAAATATAGCAGTATTTACGTTCTTTTAAAAAGTGGATAATAGGACGAGCTAAAACTACGCCGTTTTCTGTAACATAAGCTTTTTTACTAAATCTGTTCGGATACGGAGTATCTACTCCACGTGTATAATTTTCTACATGTTTGCTCATTATGGTTCACCCTCTCCTAAATATGAAGTTTGGTTGCTTTGCGCGAACCATAAACCATGTTGAAGATCATTCTACTTGCAACTATAGCTGTAAACATTGAGATTAATACCCCTAGAGCTAAAGTAATAGCAAATCCTTTAATTGGACCTGTACCAAAGACAAAGAGGATTAACGCTGTAAGGATCGAGGTAATGTTAGCATCAAAAATTGATGTCCAAGCGCCTCGGTAACCTTCGGCCATAGCTGCTTGTGGTGAGCGTCCAATCCGGAGCTCATCAATAATCCGCGAGTAGATAAGTACGTTGGCGTCGATGGACATACCAATGGTTAGTACTATACCTGCTATACCAGGCATGGTTAGAGTTGTACCTGGGAGTATTGATAAGGCTGCTATTAGTAAAACAACGTTGAAAATTAGTACAAATCCAGCAATAAATCCAAAGAAGCGGTAAACAAGAGTCATGATAAGAATAGTACAAATAAGAGCACTAATACTTGCAAAAAGACCTTGTTCAATGTTTGCTGCCCCTAATGAAGGACCTATTACTTTTTCAGAAATAATTTGAATTGGAGCTACAAGAGCACCAGAACGAAGAACTAGGGCAAGGTTGTTAGCTTCAGCCATTGAAGATAGACCTGTAATCACAAAGCTAGCTCCAAGACGTGCTTGAATTGTTGCTACGTTTGCTACTTCATCCACTTTACGGAGAATAGGTTTACCTTCGGCATCACGACGCCCAGTATCTTTATACTCAGAGTAAACGGTTGCCATAGGACGACCAATGGCAGTTTTAGTTGCTTCAGAGATTAATCTTGCCCCTTCTGAGTCAAGACGAATACTTACTTGCGGACCACCATTTTCGGCACGACCTGCTGAAGCGTCTGTAATATTTTGCCCTGAGATAATATCGTTACGATATAACGCATATTTTTGTCCTGCTGCATTAGAAACAACCATAGTATCCACTGGGATGAGGTTAGCTGCAATTTGTTGTTGCGTTACATTAGTGTTAACGAGGTTAAAACTTAAAGTTGCTGTTGCCCCGATAATTTCCTTAGCACGAGCAACATCGTGAATCCCTGGTAATTCAACGATAATATTAGTGTCACCTTGACGTTGGATAACTGGCTCAGCTACCCCGATTTCTGTAACACGGTTACGAAGAATTAAGAGAGATTGTTCAACCGCATAGTTAACGGTTTGATCATATTTTTGGCTTGTATAAGTAACGAATACATTTAACCCTTGGGTTTGAGTTTGTACTTCGGTACCCATACCAGAAGAACCGTGCAGATAGCTATTTAAAGCACGAACAGCGTCAGTACTACTTGCAGCAATTTCAATTTGCTTTCTATCACTGTTGTAAGTAACTGAGTTTAAAGAAATGCCTTGTTGACGCGCTTGATCACGAATAAATTTAGCTAAGCTATCGTAGTTACGGTCTAAAAGAGTGTTAATGTCAACTTCCATTAAAAAGCGTACACCACCACGAAGGTCTAGACCTAGTTTCATTGGTTGTGCACCAATAGTTGTTAACCAAGCTGGTGTAGCTGGAGTATAGCTAAGAGCAGTTGTATAGTTATCACCTAATGAACTGTCTAATACTTGTGCTGCTTTTTGTTGATCATCATCACTTTCAAATACCAGGTTAACCTTACCGTCTTTAAAAGTAGACTTAGAAATAGTAATTCCTGCTTGCTCTACTCTTTGTTGAATCTGGTTGTAAGCTGCTAACTCAATTTCACGTCCTCTACTTCCGGCAATTTGTAAGGAAGGTTTTTCAGGGAAAAGGTTAGGTAAAGCATAGATACAACCGACAATGATTGTAAAAACGATTAAAAGGTTTTTCCATAAGGGATAATGGTTTTGCACTTTTTCTTACCTTTTATCTAAATGCAAGGGGTAATTATAAAATTACCCCTACAACTGAATGATTATTTTTTCTCACCTTCTACAGCTTCGCTTTCGCCTTTAGAAGCTTTTTTAGAAGCTTTATTATCGTTAACGATAGATTCAATTGTACCGTTAGGTAATACTTGTACCACAAAACCACGTTTAGTTGTAATGATTACACCTTTAGCAATTTCAACTTGTACTAAGTCGTCTTCTACACGTAATTTAGTAATAGTACCTAATAAACCACCGTTTAATAATACTTCGCTACCAACTTCTAAAGATTCTAAAAGTTTTTTGTATTCTGCTTGACGTTTTTTGTTTGGTCTCCATTGGAAAAAGTAAATGAAAGCAAACATAATAACGATTAAAACAATTAAGAATACAGGGCTTTGTTGCTGTTGAGCATCTAAAAATAAGTTCATGAAAACTCCAATAGTTATAGTAGTAAAAAAAAATTATTCGATACGATCTGCTTTATCCACAAATGCGTAACGATTGTCAGAAAACTCTCCTAATGCTGGTACTTCTTGACCTAAGTCAGCATAGAATTTTTCTACAAATTCATCAAATTTTCCTGCATCGAGAGCATCACGCATACGTTGCATAAGTTTTTGATAGAAACGTAGATTGTGGAAAGTATTTAAACGCGCACCTAAGATTTCTCCACACTTATCTAAGTGATGTAAATAAGCTCGGGTGTAATTTTTACAAGTGTAACAGTCACAACCTTCTTCAATAGGAGAGAAATCTTCTTTGTATTTTGCATTACGAATACGTACGTTACCTGTAAAAGTAAATAAGTGACCATTACGGGCATTACGCGTTGGCATAACACAGTCAAACATATCTACGCCACGACGTACGCATTCAACTAAATCTTCTGGTTTACCTACACCCATCAGATAACGTGGTTTGTTATCTGGAATTAATGGGGTAATAAACTCTAGAGTTTTATGCATTTCTTCTTTAGGCTCACCTACAGCTAAACCACCTATAGCATAGCCATCAAAACCTATGTCAGTTAAGCCAGCCAGACTAGCTTTACGTAGGTCATTGTAAGTACCACCTTGGATAATACCAAATAACGCATTAGTATTACCTAACTCATCAAAACGATCACGACAACGTTTAGCCCAACGTAAAGATAAGTTCATTGAGTTTAAAGTATAGTCATAAGTAGAAGGATAAGGAGCACACTCATCAAAGATCATTACGATATCTGAATTAAGAGCATGTTGTACGTCCATTGAAATTTCAGGACTTAGGAAAACATTAGATCCATCTACAGGAGATCTAAAGTATACACCTTCTTCTTTGATTTTACGTATATCGCCTAAACTAAATACTTGGAAGCCACCTGAGTCAGTTAGAATAGGTTTGTTCCATTGCATAAAGTTGTGTAAGCCACCAGCTTTACGCATAATTTCCATTCCAGGTCTTAACCATAAGTGGAAAGTATTACCTAGAATAATTTCAGCGCCAATTTGCTCAACTTCTTCAGGAGTCATGGATTTAACTGTACCATAAGTACCTACAGGCATAAACGCAGGAGTTTGAATTGTAAACTCACTTCCGTCAGCTCTATGAATAGTTATTTCTCCACGTCGAGCATATCCTTGTTGCTTAAACTTTTTAAAAGATAACATAGGTTAATGTAGAAAATATTAGCTTCGAGCTTATTTAAAGTCTCGAATTTTATCTTAAGAGAAATTATTTACAGTGATGTTTTCACAAACTTAAATTATACCATTTTTTAGCCTTAATTTAGTAGAAATTTTATAAAAACTCTACATCATCATTGAGGCGTAAATTTGGCATAAAACAAGAGTCCCCATAACTATAAAAACGATATTTTTGGGCAATTGCATGGTGGTAGGCTTTAAGACAATAATCAAAACCTATAAAGCCAGCAACCAGCATAATTAAGGTTGATTTAGGTAAGTGGAAATTTGTCACTATATAATCAACTAAGTGAACTCTATGCCCAGGGTGAATAAAAATTTCAGTGTTACCTGTATAAGGCACAAGCGGAATTTGGCTTCCCATTTCTAACTTAGTGTTTAAGTAATGGTTAGTAAAGCTATAATCCTTTTGTTCTTGATCGCTAGCTAGAGTTTGGATAAACTCTAGAGTTTGTTGTTCTGCATTAGCAAACTTATCTGCTTGCTCGGCAAGTTTAAGCAGTAATTTCCAGCTTTGAGCTAAAAAGTGTTGCTTGTTTGCCTCGCCCAGTTTTAAGCTGGCAAAGAGTTGTTTGGTGCAAAGAAAATCGCTTAGATTAGCTAAAACAAGTTGCTCTTGATGACTCAGATTTAGTTTAAGCTGATTAGCGGCTAAAATCAGAGCATTAAGTTTTGCTTGCGGAACTTTATCGAGTAGATCACGATAAATTAATGCCTCACGTTTGGCAAGAAGGCTAGGGTCACCAAGTTGGTCGAGGTATTTATTAATGCTGTATTGCACCATGGTTTCTAGCGAACGTACTGAAGTAGTACCTACGGCAACAATTTTTCTCCCTTGAATTTTGGCAAGGTTAAGTTTTTCTGCTACTTCAGGAGAAATTTCAATCCACTCGGCATGCATTTGGTGTTCTTGTAAAGAGTCAACTTTTATTGGCATAAAAGTTCCTGCTCCTACATGCAGAGTTACTTCTAGAATTTCTACGCCTTTGGCTTTTAATTGCTCAATCAGAGCGTCAGTAAAGTGTAAGCCTGCAGTTGGAGCAGCTACCGCACCTGGAATTTTTGCATATACCGTTTGATAACGTTCATTATCTGACTCTTGATCTTGACGCTCCATATAAGGAGGCAGAGGCATATGCCCAATTTCTTGTAAAGAGTTAAGAATAGTTTCTTGATTTAGAGCTTGGAGGCAAAATAAACTATGCGAACGCCCAGTGCACATTACCACATGGGTATTAGTTTGAGCTAAAAGTTGTTGAATTTGGCTTTTAAATTGACTGATAGCCAATTCATTGCCTAACTCTTGAGCTTGATTAAGTTTTACTGCTAATTGCTCTACTTGAGCTAAAGCTTGAGGGCTAATTTGTGCTTGCCCCGCTTTATCTTCGCCGATAACAAGAATTTGTCCAGGTTTAGGGCTACGGTTTGCTCGTACATGAGCTAAAAATTCATGGCTTCCTGTAATACGTTCTACCAGAATTTCTATTTTTGCTCCCGAAGGCTTGCGTCCATAACAGCGAGCAGGAATAACTCGCGTATTATTACGTACTAGTACTGAGTTTGCAGGAATTAGTTCGACTATATCGGTAAACTTACGATCTTCAACTGATTTTAATAAATCACCTTTAAAATAAAGTAAACGCGAGTCTTCACGATTTGGCGTAGGAAAACGAGCAATTAACTCATCAGGTAAATTAAAGTCGTAATCTTTTACTTCATAATGCATAATTCTGTCCAAAAAAACACAGTTGAAAAAACTCAACTGTGTCCTTTAAATAATATATAGTTATTAGGAAATTTTTAAAGATAAAAATGATCTTACGGGATCAAATCTTTAGTTATCTTGGTTTTGTTTTAATTTAGCAAAGGCAGCAAATTCTTCGGCATACTCATCTAAATCTTTACGAGTTAGAGAGAATACACCGTGGCCACCATTTTTTAAATTAAGCCAATTAAATGGCACATTTGGTAAATGTTCTTCAAGGGCATAACGACTATTGCCTACTTCAACAACTAATACCCCATTGTCATTTAGATGTTTTGCTGATTCATTTAAAATGCGTGCGGTAATATCTAAACCGTCACTACCCGAACCTAAAGAAATACTAGGTTCATGTTTAAACTCTTCAGGCATGTTAGCTAAATCATCTGAGTCTACATATGGAGGATTAGAAACAATTAAATCGTATTTAATCCCTTCTGGTAAAGAAGTATATAAGTCAGACTCAATAAATGCCATACGATCAGAAAGCAAGTGATCGTTAGCTAACTCTAAGTTAATGTTAGCTACATCTATAGCGTCTGGAGAAATATCAATACCGTCAACTTGCGCATCTGGGAAGCGTTGCGCTAAAGCTAAAGCTAGAACTCCCGAACCTGTACATAAGTCAAGAATAGTTGCAGGAGAAGATTGCATGATATCCTTGAAGCCGTCTTCGATTAGCTCACCAATTGGAGAACGTGGAATAATTACACGCTCATCAACATAGTATTCGCGATTTAAGAAACGTGAAGTATTAATTAAGTAAGCTAAAGGAATACGCTCGTGTACACGAGCAAAAAGCAAGTCAAGAATACGATTTTTTTCTGACTCAGTTAAGCGTGCGCTTAATAAATAATCTTGATCGGTAGTGTATGGGAGAGACACAACATGGAAAACTAAAGTACGTGCTTCGTCCCATGCATTGTCATAACCATGACCAAAGAATACATCAGCCTGGTTTAAGTAGCTATAAGTCCAACGAATAAAATCGTTGATAGTTTCTAAGCTACAAATAGCATCTGTACGAAAATCATAATGCTCTAGAGATTGATGTTCTACAGCAGCCTGGTGATTTTCATAATGAGATTCTTTCATATTATATTAATCTTGAGTAATCTGTTAAAAAGGGAATTACAGTTAGTATAATTATAGCGGAAATTGAGAAAAAATAAAAACATTAATTATAACTCAATTACACTTGGTATATAATAGGGATAAGTTTAATAAACTTTTAAGGTATTTTATTTATGAGCGAATCAATTTTTACAAAAATTATTAATCGTCAAATCCCTGCTAATATTGTTTACGAGGATGACTTAGTAATTGCTTTTAGTGATATTAATCCCCAAGCAAAATACCACTTTTTAATTGTGCCTAAAAAAGAAATTGCTACCGTAAATGATGTAACTGAAGCCGATGAACCAGCTTTAGGTCGTTTATTTACCGTAGCTCGTCATCTAGCTCGTGAATATGGTATTGATACATCAGGTTACCGTTTAACGGTAAATACCAATAGCGACGCTGGACAAGAAGTATTTCACATTCACATGCACTTACTCGGGGGAAATAAATTAGGCTCGATGGTTTAATTTATTTTTCGCAAAAAGCTCTCAGATTTACTGGGAGTTTTTTTATTTTTTTGTGATATACTTATCTAAGTTTTTAATATTAATAATTCTCATTTAGATCAAATTCGATATGCTAAAACCTGAGTCAAATCGAGTTGGATTAAAAATTTTAGCTTTAATAGTGGTAATTCTTGCCCATGTGGGAATTGTTTTTGCTTTATTAGGTTCGAACACTAAATTAGTTACTCTCTCTTCGGACACCTACTTAGATCAAACAGCAGGTCAATTTACGCCAACAAGTCAAATTGAGTTTTTTGAGGTAGCAGATATCCCTGCACCTAAACCAGTTGAACAGCCTATAGCGGTTGAAAGTGAAGAAAAACCTGATGTAAATCCAGTAGAGCCTGAACCCAAGCCAGAGCCACCTAAACCCGAACCTAAACCTAAACCAACTCCGCAACCTAAGCCTACTCCTCAACGTCAAGCTCAACCTAAAACTGAGCAAAAACCTGCAACTCCTGCAAAAACAAACGAACAAGGAAGACAGGCGAGTGGTACCGAAGGTTCAGGAAAGGATGCCGTAACTAGTGCAAACCACTTAGGGGGATATTTAAATAATCCTAAACCTAATTACCCATTCCAATCACTCGAACGTGGTGAACAAGGAACTGTAGTTTTAAGTGTGGTAGTAGAAGCAAACGGAAAACCTTCGCGAGTAACAGTTAAAGTTTCTTCAGGTTATCCCCGTTTAGACCGTGCTGCCTTAAATACAGTAAGAGACTACTATACTTTTGTTCCTGCAACTAGAGGCGGAGTTCCTGTTCAATCTACATACGAGTTTGCCATAGAGTTTAATATCTCCAATAGATAAGCTAATTAATATTTAATCACTCTATAAATTATGTCTACACTATTTTCAAACATCTTATTTTTAACTGGGGGCGTTACAAACGAGGTAGTGTCTACTCCAGCAACTGAACAAGCAACCTCTTCACAAACAGATTTAGGAATTTTACATTTAATTCTTAATGAAGGGGATTTAGTTTTAAAATTAACCTTTTTAGTTTTAGTTCTTATGAGTATTTATAGTTGGACGGTTATTATTTATCGTGCCATTATGACTTACTTAGTAACTAAAAAAGGTAATAAGCATTTAAAACTATTAAATTCAAAAGAATATCCAACCTACGAATCAGCTTATGAGGCTATGGAAGGAAATTCACCAATTAAAGAATTAGTTGGTACAGCTTTAAAATCAAAAGAAGAATACAAACATGCCGAAGGTGCTATGGCAGCTTCAGTAAACTATTCAGAATACTTACAACGTAATATTCGTTATGGTTTAGAAAAAACTGCTAACTCTCAAGATGGTGGTTTATCTGTATTAGCAACCATAGGGGCTACAGCTCCATTTATTGGATTATTTGGTACAGTTTGGGGTATTTACCGTGCTTTAATTTCAATTACAGCAACAGGTAATGCTAATATTGCTACCATTGCAGGTCCAATTGGGGAAGTGTTAATAGCTACAGCCTTTGGTCTTTTTGTCGCTATTCCTGCCGTACTATGTTATAACGTATTTATTCGTCGTAATCGTTTATTTAGTCGCAAGTTAGATGGTTTTGCCCACGATTTATATAATTCTTTTGTGACTAAGTCTGATAAATAAAATTTGAGGGGATACAAATGGCTTTTGGTGGTTTTAATTCCCAAGATGAAGAAATGTCAGAAATTAATATAACCCCATTAGTGGATGTAATGCTAGTATTGCTCATAGTTTTTATGTTAGCTATGCCAGTATTTACTTCTTCGGTTAATATTAATTTACCTAAATCTTCACAACAACGCATGATTGAAGCTCCTGAAATAGTTTCTTTAGTAGTAGACCAACAAGGTACTTATTACTATAAAGATCAAGCTATGAGCAACGAAGAATTAAAAAATATTCTTAGTCAAGAGTTTCAGAAAAACCCTGATCTAGTGGTTACTATTCGTGCCGATCAAGATGCAAGCTATAAGTTTGTGATTAGCCTCTTAGATGTGGTTAGATCTGCAGGAATTAGCAAAATAGGTTTTGTTTCAGAACCTGAAAGAATTAACTAAGAAAAAAGTCCGTTCGCTAGGGAACGGACTTTTTTATTTAACTTTTTTTGCTAGAAGTTTTTGTTTTAGCTTTAGCTGTTGCTTTAGCTTTAGCTTTAGCTTTAGTTGTCTTTTTCGCTGTAGCTTTAGCTTTGCTTGCCGTAGCTTTTTCTTTGCTAGCTTCGGCAGCCAATGGCGTAGTTTCTACCCATTGATTATCTATATAGTCTAGACGCAGTTTAGTGTATTTTTCTGTTTCAGGATCTATCGAACCTATATATTGTACTTTTTCTTTAGTAGAATAACGTACTACAGTTTGATTACCAGCTTGATCTTGTGTTGGTGCCTCAGCAAGATAGTGTAATTCTTCTGGCAGACGATCACGATACTGAGCGAGAATAGACACTGGAGCTAACATGGTTTCACGACAACGTGGGAAGTTATTTGCCCCTAAGAAAATGCCCTTAGCTGAATTACGTAAAACAAAATATGAGGTTCCGTTTTTACATTTTACTTCAGGGAATTCAATAGCTTCTTGTTTTGGTGGAGCAACTTCTCCACTAGGTAATACCCGACGAGTGTTACCACAGTTATTACAAAGAAGATACTTACCAAAAGGACCAAATTTAAGTTGCATGGTTTCCCCACATTTATCACATGGGAAGTTAGCTAGAGTTTGACCTGCAACAAAATCACCTTTTTCTACTTTTGTATAATCACAAGTAGGAACATTAGAGCAAATGTAAATTTTGGTATTAGCGTCAATGAAAAACTCATCGAGTCTTGAGTTACATTTTGGACAGTATTTTACTTCTTGTTTAGCTGCTTCTTCGGCACCAAGAAGGTCTTCTGCTTTAAGTAAAGTTACTGAAGCTTTACACTTATCACCTTCTTTACTATCGTAACCAGCACAACTTAAGAAAGTACCTGTTTTAGAAAACTGCAGTGCCATTTTATGGTGTCGACAAGTTGGACATTCATAGTCAGTTGGCACTTGTTTTTTCTCAGGCATGCCTCCTTGTTCAGCAGGAAGCGAAGCTTGAATGAGCTTAAGTTGGAATTTTTTCCAGAACTCATCAAGTTCTTGCGTCCACTCTTTTTCTCCATTAGCTATGTCATCTAGAGACTTTTCCATTTGGGCTGTAAAGTCGTAATCCATAATGTCAGGGAAGCTTACTTCTAAGCTATCGGTTACGATTTCAGCAATTTTTTGCACCATGAACTTTTTGTTCTCGAGAGTTACATAGCCTCTTTCTTGGATAGTGGAAATAATGCTTGCATAAGTAGAAGGACGTCCAATTGAACGTTTTTCAAGTTCTTTAACCAAAGAAGCTTCGGTATAGCGATTAGGTGGCGAAGTAAAGTTTTGTTCGCACTTAACCTTATCTAAGCTCAGTTCTTGTCCTTTAGTAAAGCCAGCGGTAATGTCCACTAAAGTATCGGCATTACGACCAAAAGCTTTTTGGAAACCAGCAAATTTTAATAAACTTGCTGAGAATTTTAAGGCGTATTTATTATCTACATCAAGGTTAATGCTTGTGCTTTGGAACACTGCATTGGTCATGAGAGATGAGAGAAACTGCTGTTTAATAAGGTTATAAAGTTTAGCTCCGCGTGAGGTAGCTGGTAATTGTAAGTCAAGATTAGTTGGACGAATTGCTTCGTGCGCCTCTTGCGAATTTTCATTACCAGAAGAGTAGTGACGATCGCCGTCCCAATACTCTTGCCCAAAGTTTTCGGTAATATAACCTTTAGCCATTTTACGAGCTTCTTGCGAAATATTTACCGAGTCAGTACGCATATAAGTAATATACCCAGATTCATATAAAAACTGCGCAATACTCATAGTAGTACGTACATCATAACCAAGAACTGTTGAAGCACGTTGTTGCAGGGTTGAAGTAGTAAATGGTGCTCGAGGCGAAGTAGTGGTGTCTTTTACTTCAATCGATTTAATTAAGGCCTTACCATTTTTAATATTTTTAACGTGCTGTTTTGCTTCTTTTTCGTTAGCAATATAAAATGGTGTTTTATCTGTAGGTGCAGTTAAACGTTTATCTTCAATTGCATTTAAGGCAAAGGTAAAGTCACCTGATTTAGCTTCAATGGTCCAGAACTCAGTTGGAATAAATTTACGAATTTCTCTTTCGCGTTCTACAGTGAGGCGGGTAGCAACCGATTGTACACGTCCTGCCGAAAGACCACGACCTGCTTTTTTAATAAGTAAAGGAGAAATTAAAAAACCTACAATACGGTCTAAATAACGACGTGTTTGCTGAGCATGAACACGATTCATATTTAGCTCGATAGGATTAGCAAAGGCCTTTTTGATTGCTGATTTAGTAATTTCATTAAAAATTACACGCTTGTAGACTTTACCAGGGCCAATCACTTCTTGTAAATGCCAAGCAATTGCCTCTCCTTCACGGTCCAAATCGGTAGCGAGGTAAATAGTATCACAAGTTTTTGCTACTTGTTTTAAATCAGTAACAACTTTACGTTTTTCTTCCATAATTTGGAAGTCACCGTCCCAGTTTACTGGGTTAATGCCCATTTTTAAAACGGCATTTTCAAGTTTAGTTGTTTCTGGAAGTTTAGTTCCTTTTTTAACTACAGGAGCAAAACTAGAGTTTGAGGGTATGTCACGAATGTGTCCTACCGATGACAGTACGATATAGTCATCGCTAAGATATTTTTTAATGGTTTTGATTTTATTTGGAGATTCTACAATTACAAGAGCTTTAGCCATTGGGATGAGCCTCTTTGAAAGCTAGAAAGCTTAATATAAATAACAAAGTAATCTTGGTTTGGGATTTTTCTTTTTTTCAATATATCACATAAAAAAGAATATAGTAAAGCAAATTTTTATCCAAGAGATGAATTTTGTTAAAATATGATGTATGATAAACTAGGTTAAACGCTTATAAAACCCTTAGTGATATCAAGTGTTTAATGGTATAATAATATATGACTAAAAATTTTTACAACTTTTATGCACAAAAATTGCAATAAGTTGTGTTTTGAAAAAATTAAGGTTTATTATGTCGGTTGAACGTCCAACAAACTTTATTTATAACATTATTGAGGAAGATTTAGCCTCAGGTAAATACCAAACAACTTATACTCGTTTTCCCCCAGAGCCAAACGGTTACCTTCATATAGGTCACGTAAAATCTATTTGTTTAAATTTTGGCATTAAAGAAGACTTTAATGGTAAATGTAACCTTCGTTTTGATGATACTAACCCAGTAAAAGAAAAGGTTGATTTTGTAAAATCAATTGAAGAAGATGTACGTTGGTTAGGTTTTGAATGGGACGGTAAAGTTCGTTATGCCTCAGATTATTTTGACGCTCTTTATGAATATGCAATTGAACTAATTAAAAAAGGTTTAGCATATGTAGACGAATTAAGTCCAGATCAAATTCGTCAATATCGTGGTGACTTAACTACACCTGGAACAAATTCACCTTATCGCGATCGTTCGGTAGAAGAAAACTTACGTCTCTTTGAAAAAATGAGAGCTGGTGGGTTTGCCGAAGGTTCAGCAAGTTTACGTGCAAAAATCGATATGGCATCACCATTTATGGTAATGCGTGATCCAGTTTTATATCGTATTAAGTTTGCTAGTCACCACCAAACAGGTGACAAGTGGTGCATTTATCCAATGTACGATTTTACCCACTGTATTTCCGATGCTTTAGAAGGCATTACCCATTCTCTTTGTACTTTAGAATTCCAAGATAACCGCCGTTTATACGATTGGGTTCTAGAAAACATTACAATTGACGGTACTCCACATCAATATGAGTTTGCCCGTTTAAATTTAGAATATGTTTTAACTTCTAAACGTAAATTAACGCAATTAGTTGAAGAAAAAATTGTAAACGGTTGGGATGATCCACGTATGCCAACTGTAGCAGGTTTAAGACGTAGAGGTTATACTCCTGCTTCATTACGTGAATTCTGTCGTCGTATTGGTGTTTCTAAACAAGATAACCTTGTAGAATACCAAGCTTTAGAAGCTTGTATTCGTGATGATTTAAATGAAAAAGCTCCACGTGCTATGGCTGTTATCGAGCCAATTAAATTAGTAATTACAAATTACGAAGGTAGCGAGCAATTATCTATTTCAAATCATCCACAAAATGAAAGTTATGGCCATCGTGAAGTAGAGTTTGGACCAGAACTTTACATTGAACGTAACGACTTTGCAATCACAACCGAAGACAAAGGGTTTAAACGTTTATTACATGGTGGAGAAGTACGTTTACGTGGTTCATACGTTATCAAAGCTGAAAGTTACGAAACTGACAGTGAGGGTAATGTAACTACAGTTTATGCTACTTATGATCCTGATACTTTAGGTAAAAAGCCAGAAGGTCGTAAAGTTAAAGGTGTTATCCATTGGGTGAATGCTAAAACAGCTAAACCAGCTGAGTTCCGTCATTATGATCACTTATTTACAAGTAAAACTCCAGGAGCTCATGATGTACATGAGATCTTAAACCCAAATAGTTTAATTGTACTTAATGGTTTTATTGAACCTGCACTGGATAATGCAAAAGTTGGAGACTCTTTCCAATTCGAGCGTAATGGTTATTACTGTAAAGATGAAGACTCTACAGCAGACAAAGCTGTATTCAACTTAACCGTAGAACTAAAAGCGAGAATTTAAGACCTCCTCGATTAGATAATAGAAGAAAAAGGGATGGTTTTTGCCATCCCTTTTCTTTTTCTTGGCTAAGGTTTTGTAGGTGGTATGACTTCTGATAATGAAAATTTCAATCTGAAAAAGAATTTAGTACGTACAGTTACTAGTCTAGAAGATCTAGATTCTGAAGAGCAAAATTTTGTCAATGATTACCTTGAGAGCGTAGATAGTCCTGAAGCTTCTCTATTGTTGCAAGAAGGATTATTTAATCTATATCAAAAGAATCTGACATTTGCAGCTTCTATTCCAAATAAATTTAATTTAAAAGATAATAAAGAAGCTTATATTTCGCAAGCACAAATAAATCCTGATGCTTTTGTTCGTTTACATGCTAACTATTTATTGCCTTTAACTCAAGAACCAAGTCCTGAGTTATTAGATTTTTTAGAAGAGAATTTACATCTGCCAAAAAATCTTGTGCAAAAGCAAATTGAGACGCATAAGAATGAACTTTTAGTGCAAAATACTATTTTGCCAAGTTTATTAAAGAATATAGCTAATTTTCAACTTGAGTATAGTAGTCTAAATTTAAAAATGGCAGGCTTTGCTGATGCTAAAACAACTAATAGTCTTTTAGACACAAGTTTTGGTATCTATTTAAAACGCAAAGCTAAAGTAATTAAAGTTCCGGCAGAGCAAGCTTTACTTCCTGGGATTATTGAGCAATTAAGCAATTTACATGTTCCACGTGAAAAGGAGCAAGAAAAAGAAAAGCAAGAAAGAGAAGCTCTAGCTAAGTACTTCCCTTACTATGAGTATATTCCTTTTGCAAATTTTTCCCCACAGTTTAAAATCTTACCTGCTTCGACCTTTGTTACTACTTATTACAAAGAAAATAAGCATCAAGATAAATTACATAAACTTTTTTCTCAAGGATATAGACGTCACGAATTAGAAATTCATCCTTTAGACAAAGACGCAGATTTAGATAATTTATTTGCTGATTTTGCATATAAAGAAAATTTACTTATCGAGATTCCTGAAGATTACCCTTTAAGAGCGGGGAATTTAGAACTCCAAGAGTTGGAAATAACTTATAAACAGGCTTCTTTTAAATATGGTAAACCGACTCTGTTTACGCAAAATATAAATCTTTTAAGTTCGGCTTTTACCTATCGCCAAAGATATCCTTTTACTGCTTGGCAACAAATGCTTCCAGTTTTTGAAATGTTCAACAGCTGGTTTAGTGAAGCCTTAGTAAATGGGATGAGATACTACGCCTCACATGAGTTAAAGCATAAAATTAATGACTATCTAACTAATATTTATGCTTTATTAGACGCTGGTTATAGTGAGGCATATAATTTTGTTACAACTAATGATAGTCAATATATAGGTGACGTTCTTTTTGGTCGCCAAGCCGCTTATCGTATTTCTACTCCTGCTTTAATTGGTCAAGAGGATGTTTCTGGAAGTTTAATTTCTCAGTTGCAAACTGATGTGCATCGCTTTAATATTTATTTAAAATCTCATCTTGAATTTGATTTTGGCTATTCACCTGAAGAAATAGCTTTACTTACCTCTCAATTTAAGAATGATGGACGCCATATAGTTTTACGCGAGGAAATTAACTTACAAGATCACCTTTGGGTAAATGCTGATATTTTTAAAATTCATGCTAATTTAAATCAAGTATTTGGACCAAATATTTCTCAATTTAGTAGGGCTATTTTTAATGCCGATCTTCTCAAGCCAGATCTAACTGTTTATGAGCAAGAAGATGGGGAGACTTTACGCTATAATGAAGAGCAATATAGCCATCCTGAACTCTTTGATGCTTTATATTTATATAAACGCTTTGCTATAAATAGCTTAGGGGCTGTAAATTGGCATCGCGGTTTTAACTCTTATCAATTAAATAACGTAGATCTGTCTTATTTTAAAATTGATGAAATAGCAGATATAGTGCATAAGCACGAACAAGAGTTTAAAGAATATCTTGGGGCTCGTAACCATGATTTATTAGCTTCAACAAGTAATGAGATTAAAGTTTCACAGGATAGTGAGGCTTATGCTGGAGAAGCTATATACTTTGCCTTAAGTTCTTATGCAGGGCGAGGAAAGTATATAATTGATAAGGACACTGTAGAGTATGAGAAGTATTTAGATTATGAAGAGTATGAAGAGGATGAGGACCTTATGCTTCCTTTCCCTTACTCAGATTATTACCAGATATTGCTGGGAGAAAATGCTAAGTTAGGTACTACTTATCTTGAGTCTGCAATTAACTTTGATCCAAATCGCATGCTTAAGATCTATACTCTAGATAAAAACTGTGATATAAGTGGACAATGGATCGTAGAGAAAGTGTTATATGAGGAGAAAGGTTATACAACAGCTATAAATGATCTAGAATCTAATTATTCTTTTGTAAATAATCTTTTCTTTAATGGTCTAGAATATACTTATTCAGGATTTAATTTTGATGTACAACGCCAGTTAAATATCTTAAATAACGATGTTACACGCGAGCAAAGTCTAGATCAGTATATTTTCAAAAGCAAAGAAAACAGTATTCTAAGCTCTAAATTTATGGCAAGTCGTTTTGGTAACTATTTGCCAACAAGTATAGCTAAAAATACGAATTTGCCTTATGATAAGCTATATGAGAGTTTACGTCGTATTACCAAACGAGGTATTATTATCCAAAATCAACTTGCTCGTTTACCTCAAGCTTTAGTTTATAATTTTGGCGATAGCTTTTCTTTGACTGATAATGAACGTCTTTCTCAGTTACCGCGAGAACAAAGATTTGTTTCTTTAAATCTAATGCTTAATGCTAAAGGTAAAGAATTAGAAAAATGGTTAGTAGATCAAGACCTAAGTCTGTATAATCTTGAAAAGGTACATAAAGTACAAATGCAAGTTGACTTTTATAATCAAATACCTGAACAAGTAGAAGCTAATCATTATTATCTGGTTAAAGATAACTATAACGATAGTTTTAGTATTATCTATTTTGCCCAAGAAGCAGACAAAATAGGAGACCATGAAGTTAACTATTTTGTGCAACATAAGTTTGATTTAAATCACAATCTTAATGTCTCGCAATATAGTAATTTAGTAGGACAAGAAAAATATCCTGCTAAGGTTACCAGAGAGCAGATTTTACAAAGTAAATTTGGAGCTGAATTTGCTAGTTTAGATTCTGATTTACAAAAACTAGTCGAGCAAAAATTTAGTAGTATTCCTGGCTTATTTGCTACCCTAGCGCAATATGGAGAGGCAGATTACTCTTTAACTAGTGCGGGGGTTAACTTAAACTGGTATACTCAACCCATAAGTTATGACTTTACACAAGGGTTAACTGCAAGTATGGTGCATCCTGTTGCAGGTAGAGGTTACTATGTTGCTCGTAATCCAGTTACTAGTGAATTAGAAATAACCAGTCCTCTTCTTGATGTAGATCAACAGCAAGAGTTTACTTTAACATGGGACAACCTGTTTTCTAGTGGTTTAGAACCAGAGTTTGCCTCTAAAATAACTAATACAATAGCGTTTGCTAATTTAGATGACTTTTTTGCTACTTATCAAGTAATTGGTTCTATTGATCAAGTTGCGATAATTCCTAAATCCTTTGAAGAATCTATTCTGAGAACGCGTTCAGATATGAATTTATCTTTTGATAAGTATGACTTTACTTTACTAGGTAAACAAGCATTATTCACTCATCTTTATGAAAATGATTTAGCAACCTATAGTAACTCACAACGTCAAATTAAGTTAGCAACTTTATTTGAAAATCTTGAGTATAATCTGGATTCCGACTATCCATTTGCAACTGAAGAAGAATACTTAAGTGAAGTAATACCACCAAATGCTTTACCAGAAATAAAAGCTGGAATTAAAAATTTACAACAAGAGGTTGATAAAGAAGTAAGGGGGGAGGAGTTCCAACCTGCCTTAAATTCAGAGCCACCTCTTGAAAGAATTAGTGGTCAATCTCCTAAGGTTGTCTTTACAAAAGAAGGTTATTCTTATCCAAAAAATGATGAATACAAGGAAAGGAAATACCCAAGATTAAATGAAGAAGATATTGATGAATATTAGATTTATTCTATGTCTTCAGCTCTTTATGAATTAGGTGATTTAGATAAATCAGAGGATTAAAATGAATTTGCTAATTTGATGATTTATCTAAATTTAGTTTTTTATTTTTGATAGATTAGATGATTTGAGTAAATCATATGATTTTGACAAAAAAATATTTAACATGCCCTTTTAACTTTCAAGGAAGTAATGACTATGTCAAAAAAGGAAAAAAAAGATAATAACAATCAAAAAGACCATAACCAATTAGGAGAAGATGATGCTCTTCTTAGTGCCTTAGGGGACCCTCAAAATTTAATCGAAATGTTATTATCTGCTATTCCAGAAGATAATAAAGAAAGAGCAGGGAGTTCTTCTGGAGATTATAATGAAAGTCTAGTAGGCGGAATAGATGAGTTATTCCAAATGTCAGTTGAATGTTTAATGCTTCAACAAAGTGTTGTTGAGAAATATAAAAAGTACGAGAAACTTGCTGCTCTAGGTGTTTCCGCTACCACTATAAATGCTTTAGCCGATGAGTATAATGCTGAACTTAAAAAACTACGAGATCTAGAGGAGCGAATAGAAAACGCACGTAAAGCGGCAAAAGAAAGGGCAGAGAATTCTTCTGAAGATGATAATGCAAGGGCTGAGAGTTATTTTGAAGATGATAATGCATGGGCAGAGAGTTCTCCTGAAGATGATGCTGCGACTCTAAAAGAGAAAAGTGTTAAGTTATTCGAAATGATAAAGAAAACTCATAGGCTTGAAAGAAGTATTGAAGATAAATATGATGAGTTTCTGACACTAGCTTCTCTAAGTTTTGTTAGACCTGAGACTCGTAATGCTAAATACGATGAGTATAAAGCTGAACTTGAACAACTAGAAGAGCTAAAGCTGCAAATAGCAAACGCTCCTAAAGATGTAGTAGATAGATTATTAGTTTGGATCGATTCCTCAGAGGATGACGACGATTTCATTATCGACGATGAAGATTTAGCTTTCATCGATGACGATGACGACGATTTCGACGACGATGACGATTTCGACGATGACGAGGGTTACGGCGACGACTTCGATGACGACGATTTCGACGATGACGACGATTTCGACGATGACGACGATTTCGACGATGACGAAGAAGAGTAAGAAAATATTGATCCCCCCTCAAAAAAGGAGTAGTGGTTTTGCTACCTAAGCAAGATATTGTAAGTGAAAGCTCTGTAGATTCTCTAAAAGATGTATATGATCAAAAAGTGCAAGAAAATTATCAGCAGAATCTTGCTTTGCTTAATGATACTAAATACATCTATAGTGGAGATATGGAGGCTTTATGGCTCAAGAGCAGAAGGGATATTTTAGATATAAAGAAATCTCAGATAGCAAATAGAGTTTTTCGTGATAGTTACTTCTTTGATAGGTATGATCATACAACTATTGTAAGTTTACCTCAAGGTAAGTTAAATTTTCGTCTTCAAGGTAAACTTTATAATTTGTATGAGTTCCAGTATTTAGACGACATATACTTTTTACCTATATTCAGTGTAAAGTTCTATGATCTGTTAGAAGCTATTGAAGATAGAGAAGTAATATTAGCAGGTGACCAAGTGCATCGGACACTTCACAAACGCTATACAGTTCCAGGTATTTCTCATCTTTATAACTACTATATTTCCCCTCAAGGGCTAGAAGATAAGTATACTTGGCAAGAGGAAGAGTCCAATCCTGATGAGCTTAAAAAAGCAAAAAAGGCGTTTATTCGTAAACATTTAACCTTACCTGAGCTTGATCAAGAAATATCATCCTTTGCTTATAGTGAGCATGTAGCATCTCTTGATGGTTCTTTTGAGAGTTTGTATCAATCCATTCGTTTGGCGGATGTAGGGGCAAAAGTAAATAAACAAAGATATTACTTAAAAGAAGCTTATGGAACAAGAAGATATCTGGGGAATGATCCTCAACTTACTGCTCCAATAGCTGTTGAACTAAACCCTTATGAACTCAAACTAAAAGAAAAAGATACTAAGGCTAACGAAAGTATCTATCTTTCTCTTTTTGATCAAGGTCTCTATACCTTAAGTAATAAGCTAAATATTTTCTATGACTTATTCTTCAAACATGAATTAAGTCAAAAGGATAGGGAAAATCTAGCCCAAGGATTTGAGGTTTTAAATGCTATTAAAGCCCCAAATTTTAGCTCTGATTTTCTTCCTTTTGCAAGTAAGGTTCAAGAGTTTAAATACCCGCAGGTTTATACCATTTTACAAGGAGAAAAGCCTCGTGAGGAAAAAGAGGCACTTACGCCTCAAGCTAAACTTGAATATGTTTATTATATTTCTCAAACTTATGATTCTTCGCTACAACATAAGTTATTTGAAACTAAGTATAATTATCAGGCCTATCATCATTACCCAGCCTTATTTGGTTTAGACGATAGCTTTAATTATGACTTCTCATTGTTAAAATACAATATTCATATTTTTGAAAATTACAATCTAGACTTTGAAGATTTAGTAGATCTTAAAGCCTATGACTTAAATCTCTATGAGCAAATAACAGAGGAGCAAGAGGTTTATTCTGACTTTAGAAGTGGTAAACTAGTTGAAACTTCGCAAATTTCTCATCTTGGTTTTAGTGAAAAGCAAATGGATAAAATGCGTTATCAGCATATAGTTGAGCATCTGCACGCTATGCAAAAACAACGTAAATATCATAACGCTCCTTTACGAGCAACCATTTTAGATGACTATGAGAATGAGTTTGCTGAGTTATGGTTAGAAAGTGAATGTAAAGATCAATTAACCTTTGCAGAGCTACCAAAAATTGAAGTACCACTTTATCGAGCAATTAAAGCTAAAAATAGTAAGGTTGCTCAACTTAAAGAGGAAAAAACTATTCCTGTGCGTTCGGCATATATAACCGAATACTATAACCCTTTCTTTTTATTGCCTGAGGATATAGATGAATATCTAAGCAATGAATATAAGTTTATTCCTTACGATATTATTAATTATCCTGAAGAGGATCTTGAATTTTATATTAAGAAAGATTAACCGTTGTTTAGAGGGTTAATTAGCCTTGGCTAATTAACCCGCTAAAAGCGATTAATCTGAGACAAGGACTTATAATGACTATTGAACGTAATCTTGATTTATTAAATCATCAATACACTTATAATGAAGAATTAAAAGATCGTCCAACGTTAGTGCTTATCCATGGATTAATGGGAGATTTAAATAATCTTGGTATGATTGGGCGTCACTTTGCGGATAGATTTAACATTTTACGCGTAGATTTAGTTAATCACGGTCATAGTTTTTACCGTAATCAAATGGAATATCCTGAAATGGCTAATGATGTATTAAAAGTAGTAGATCATTACGGGATTAAGGATATTATTCCGGTAGGTCACTCTATGGGTGGTAAAGTAGCTATGCGCATTGCTTTTGATTATGCCTCGCGTTGTCGTGCTCTTGTTGTTTTAGATATGGCACCTGTTATTTATGGTAAACGTGGGCATGATGATGTTTTCTATGCAATTAACCAAGTTATTGCCCATAATTGTCAAGAAAGAGATGAGTGTCGTGAGATTCTTAAAGCAAATTTAGATAACCAAGGTGTTATTAATTTCTTATTAAAAAGCTTTACTAATGAAGAGCCGCATAAGTTTCTTTTCAATGCCCCAGTGTTAGAAAAAGAATACAATCATATTGGGATTTGGGAAGAGCATGTCTATAATGGACCTTCAGCATTTATTTATGGTGGTGACTCTCCATATGTAGATGATGAACGTCAACAAGCTATTCCACGTCAATTCCCGAAAGCAAAATTATACTGTGTTGAAGGGGCTACACACTGGCTCCATGCTGAACAACCACGTACAATTTTCCAATATATGGAAAATTTCTTTGAAAATAATGGCATATTACCTGGACAAGACTATGTGGTAATTAGCTAGGATTAGTAGAGGTAGTATGGCAAGAAGTATTGTAATAAGTGCCGATTATCGTGTTAGTCAATACCTTGAAGTACTTTTGAAGAGTATTTTCCTAGCGTCTAACGGCAAAGAAGAAGTAGTTATTTATATCCTAAATTATGACTACCCTACGGATTTAATTCTCCACTATATAAGACAGTGTCAATTACATTTAAGACACTGCCAAATTAAGGTACTTACGCCTACAGCAGAACAAAAGCAACTTCTAAATAATTTAAGTATAGATTCATCACACTTAAGTAAATCTATTTATTACAAATTATTTCTTGTAGACCTTTTACCTAATGAAGATAGTGTTCTCTTTTTAGATCCAGAAACTTTAGTCATTAAAGATTTAGCTCCGCTATTAAATTACCCTATGGCAGATAATGTAAGTATTTACGCTTGCCCAGATTATCTATTAAGCCATGAACTGAAGCAAAGCCAAGAGAGTCAAAGTTATTTGTCTCGCTTTGTCCGTGAGTTGCAAGGGCAACCGCATGATTTTAAAGTCTTTAGCACTCATGTAATGCTGTTAAATTTAAAACGCATGCGTCAGTTAAAAGTAAACCAAACTTACATTAATTATTTAGCCTCTAACCAAGTGTGCTATATGCCTCATGTAAGTTTATTCCTTAACTTATTCCATCAATTTGACTGGCAAGCTTTACCAGATGTTTATAACTACCAAGTTGATTACATAAGTAAGGAATTACATTTACGTAATGGTGAAGTGCCAAAGTATGCTCAGCTTACGCCTCCACCTGCGTATAACCTTCCCTATATAGTTTCTTATACAGGGATTAATAAGCCGTTAAACTCAAATAAACAGCTTCCTTTTCGACGCTTGTTTATGGAGTTATACATTGAAAGCATTAGCGAAATCTTATTAAACCGTAATGTTTTTGATGTAAACAAGCTCATTAAATCATATAGTTATTTGCATTTACTACGTATAGATGATAATGGTTTTTATCAACCTATTTGGCATTAGATATGCTATTAAAACCATTTGAAATTTAGTATAATATGCTTGTATTTTTTGTATATTAAAAACGGTGTTTATTTGTAGAGATACAACTAGATCCAAGAACTGGAAAAAATTATGTCATTAACTGAAAAAGTTTTAAAATTAATAAAAGCTACTAAAGAGAAAAAAGCTTTAGATATTCTCAAAGCTAAAGAAAAACAGCATAAAAAAGATACGGCTCGCAAAGATTTTTATCGTCGTTCAATTTTAAACCGCGATAAAGAAATTTTTGAAGCTGATGAACTCGATGAGTCTTATTTAGAAGGCTTAAGAAAATCACGCAATGATGTAGCTGATATTAGTAAAAAAGGTGTAATAAAACTAAAAACGGTTAAAAAACAAGATAAAGGTGTACGTCCAGAAAGACTTCACAAAGTAATTGCTCGTACGGGTATGTGTTCAAACCGTAAAGCAGAACAATTAATTCGTGATGGCTTAGTATCAGTAAATGGTGAAAAAGCAATTGTTGGACAACAAATTGATCTAAACGATAGTTCAATTAAAATTAGGGTAGAAGGTCGTGTAATTAATCACCGTGCGGCTTTAAAAGAACCATGCCAAATTTTAATCTATCATAAAGCAGAAGGGGAAATTTCTTCACGCTTTGATCCTGAAGGTCGTAAAACTGTATTTGATCGTTTACCACGTTTAAACGTAGGTAGATGGGTACAGGTTGGACGTCTAGATGCTAATACTTCAGGTTTATTACTTTTTACCAATGATGGTGAACTAGCACACCGCTTAATGCACCCTTCATTTAATATTGAACGTAAATACTTATGTCGTGTTTACGGTGAAGTAACTGATGAGATGTTAAAACGCATTACCGAAGGGGTAGAGCTAGATGACGGTATTGCTAAGTTTGATGAAATTCATGCTATAGGTGAAGTAGATCCTAACTTAGATCAAGGTTCAAAATCACAACGTAAAGCTAACCAATGGTTTGAAGTATCAATTACCGAAGGTCGTAAGCACGAAGTACGTCGTATTTGGGAAAGCCAAGACGTTATGGTTTCGCGCTTAATTCGTGTAGAATACGCGGGTATTCGTTTAAATCGTGATCTAAGCATTCCTGCTTCTGGTTATTTAGAAGCGGATTTAAATGAAATTAACCTTGTGCGTGGCCTAGTTGGTTTACCACCAGAAACTGAAGGGTTCCGTCCTTCGGATTTAAGTGGGCAATCTAAATCTGAGTTAAAACGTCAAAAAGCCAAACATTTACGTACTATTCGTCGTGCAATTTTCAAAGATAATCAACACCGTGCAGGCAAAGAGCAACGTGTGTATGATGAAAGAAATAAAGAGCAACGTGATAAACGTAAACAATTAGCAGAGAAAATTTCACAAAACAATAAGAAAAAATTCTCTAACAACCGCAAAAACGACTTTGTAGAAAAATTCTATAAATAATATGACTTTTTCTTCTATTTATTCAGATGAAATACTTCGCGATTTAGAGCCTTTTTATCAACTAACACCAGTATTTTTGCCAGAAACCAAGCAAGAAGATAAAGATTTATTTTTTATGGAATTGTGTTTGGATTTAGTAAAAATAGCCCAACGTATTGGCGAAGTTCCTATAGCTTCGATAGTAGTGCTAGATGATAAAATAGTTGGGATTGGCATCAACATGCCAATTAACTTAAAAGATCCAACGGCTCATGCTGAAGTATTGGCAATTAGAGATGCAGGGCACCGGATAGGGAATTATCGTTTAATTAACTCAACGATTTATGCAACTTTAGAACCTTGTACCATGTGTGCTGGCTCAATAATTCATGCCCGTTGTAAACGCGTAGTCTTTGGGGCTGGGGATCCTAAAACTGGGGCAATTGGCGGAAGATTTAATTTATTCCGTGATTTTCCTATGAACCATATTCCGCAAGTAACCAAAGGAGTTCGTGAAGAAAAAGTACGCGAAGAGCTCTTAAAATATTTTAAAAAAAGACGTGAGGTACAAAAATCTCAAAAACGTCTTTTACGGGCTGCAACACAATTATATTCAGAGAAATAAAAAAAGAGACATCTGTATGAAAACAGATGTCTTTTTTTTATTAAAGATTTTCTACTGCCAAGTGGGCTTCGGTTAGTCTTTCTTGGGCATTTAAAATTCTTAATTCCCCTTTGTTAATTAAGAAGATATTATCTGCCATATCAAAGTAAGCATCATCGTGGCTTATAGCAAAAATTGTTACCCCACGTTTTTGAATTAATGGGAGAATTTGATGATAGAAAGTATAACGGAAAGCAGGATCTTGATCTGCTGCCCATTCATCTAAAATCATAAATGAACGCTGTTCGGCAATGGCTACTAGTAAAGCCAAACGCTTTCTTTGACCTGTTGATAGAGAAGTAGTAGAAAGACTTTGATCGATAATTTCTACTTTTTCTCTAATTTGTAAGAGGTCTAACCATTGCTCAATAAGAGCATTAGTTTCTGGCGTATCATCGGCAGGAATTTCATTAAAAAGATAAAAATCACTAAACACAGATGAAATCATGCCACGGTAAGAGTGGAATAATTCTGGCGTTAAAGGAGTATTATCAACGTAGATTTTTCCTGAAGTAGGTTCAACTAAACCTGAAAGTAATAAAGCTAAAGTAGATTTACCCGAACCATTTTTGCCAATTAAAAAAGTAACTTCACCGCGTTTTAAGGTAAAGTTTAGTGGTTTTAAAGCAAATTGGCTCGTTTGCTTGCTGCCTTCAACTTCATTTTGTTGTTTTGGATAAGTATAGGTTACATTTTCAAAGCGAATAGTTTGCCAGTTAGGATTTAAAGCATCTTGCCCTGAGAACTCAGGCGTAAAAGGAGCAAAATCTAACTGTTGGATTTTTTGCGTAGAAACAAAACCTATAGTGATATCTGAAATTGAAGCTACAGCCTGACTAATAAAATTACGCACAAAGAGAATAGTTACAGCAAAGGTAATGGTAGTTTCAATGGTAGCTAAAGCAAAAGCATAAGCAAGATAGAAAATTAAGCCTACGAGAATTAACACCATTACATCAAAATAGTTATTGCCCAGATAATGGAAAAAATCTGTACGAACAATTAGAGCTCGTGAGTTTTCAGCATGAGGAGTTAATCTTTGTTCGTAGAATTTATGTGCGCGTTTATTATTTAGTTTAAGTTCGCGATGTCCATCAAGCACTGCTTGGTAGTCTGCCGAAAGAAAATCTTTGGTAGCACGATACTTTTTAAAGCTACGTACAACAGTACGAACAATAAAGTGCATGCCTAAGAGCATTATCGCAAAGCAAATTACGGTAACCCCAAGTAAAGGTGCCGATAGGTGAGCAAGGTAAAAGCCCGTACATATAGCTAACACTGCCCCCTGAATTACATCAGGAAGGTTCATAAAAATACGTGAAATGTTATCTATGTCCGTATTTAAACTCGCCAGAATTTTTGCTTTACCTTGGTTACGAATTTGTTGGTAACTTGAATCAATAATTTGTTTAATTAATTGTCGACGTAAGAGAAAAACAATTTTATGTCCTAGAGCTGCCAAGCAAATTTGTGCCAAGGTTTGGATAAAAAGAAAGGCAATTAAGGTAAAAACAAAAGCTATAAAGGTAGTAAACCCAAAGCTATCGGCATTTAAAAGTTTGGTATTAATAAAATTTAAGATGGCAATACTTGCTAAACCATTTAATATAGATAAGAAAATAATTACAGCAATACGCCACTTAAATCTTTTGGCATAATGTAATATTAACGGCATATATAGTCTGTTTAAAATAAAATATGTCTTATTTTATCACAGCTCCAAATCTAGTCTGAAGACTTAGGCATAAAAAAAGATCCCAGTTCAGCAAGAACTTAGGATCCTTTTTTTGCGCTTTTAAAATTAAGCTTCAATACGAGAGCTTGTACGACGTGTAAAGTTGCTATTACGGCTGCGATAGAGTTTAACTTTACTATCACGTAAAACCATAATAGTTCTAGTTTGTTTAACTTTATGGTCATTTTGTAAAGAACGTTTACGGTTTAAACGTACCACGCGACGTTTAAAACTGATTAGTCTACGTAAGCCTCTGTATGCTTTTTTTCTAATTTTACGCATGTGCACCTCCTTGACCACTTTCCTCAAGTAACCACTACTGTAGAAAATGGTGGAATCAATAAGCTAAAAATATCAATATAAATATAATGTTTAGCCCGTATACTAGTCTTTTATACGCATTATAATTATCTACGTAATAAATAAATTAGTTCTACTTCTCCCGAGAAAATGCTAATAAATAATTAAAGTGTGTAATATATTGCTTTAACTAAAAAATGCAAAGTAAAACTAATATTACTTATCAATAATGTAAACTTATATTTACATTGAACCCCAAAGTATGGTCTAACATTTGTGTTTTGCGTTTGATAAATAAGTAGTTAAACTCATACTAAAAATTATAGATAGGAAACGCCGATCTATAATTTGTTATTCATTTAATAAGTAAAATATTATCTTAAATTAAGAAGTGCTTAATTAGTAAGATAATTTTTTCACTAAAATGTGGTAGTTTGTCAGGTTTTAATTTTTCTTGCCACATTTTAATACATTTTATAACAAATAAAATACAAAGTCAATAGCCTTTTATTTAGGGAAAAATAAAAAAGATAAAAATGCCAATTTTTAATTGCTTACTAAATATGCCGCTATATTTAGTCAGCAAAAAATAGCAAATTTTCTTATAATATCAAAGGTGACTTTAATTGGTTACCTGCATAATTCACTTACAATCAGAAAAGTACTTTAATTGTCATTGCCTTACAATTAATACTTTGTCTATTTCTTTGACTTAAATATGAAAGAATCTTACGTTTTAAATTCTCCGGCAAAAATAAATCTATTTCTTAATGTAGATGCCAAGTTAAATACAGGCTACCATGCCATTAGCACTTATTTTAAAATTCTTCCTCAAATTGCTGATTATTTAATTGTAACTTGGGAGCAAGTTGCCGATCCGCAAGATATGCCTTCTGATCCTTTAGAGGCAGGACGTATCTTTTTAAATAATTTAGAAATCCATGGCTTTGAAGGCATAGTAGCAAAAGAGGGTAACCTCATTTATAAATCTCTGGCTCATCTAGCTATGAGTACCGAGCTCTTAAGTACAGCCTCAGCCGAACAAATTAAAAACTTTGCCAGTTATAAACTTGTAGTTAAAGTAGATAAACGTGTTCCTGTCCAAGGTGGTCTTGGTGGCGGCTCATCGAATGGGGCAGTTATTTTACAAACTGTTGCTAAAAAGTTCTTCCCTCTTTTAACGCCAAGCAATTTAATTGCTATAGCTCAACGTGTGGGAGCTGACTGTGCTGTATTTGTGCATGGTAAATCTTCTTTAGCTTATCGCATTGGTGATTTATTTTTTACTCCGCAAGCCGAAGAATTTTATCAAGTATTTTCGACTTTATACCACTACCTAGAAGGAATTAAAGAAATAGATTTAACCGATCCGCTTTCGTTCTATGACTATGGTAGTCGCGAATTAAAAGTTTACCCAAATATAGCTTATTTACAAGAGCTAGTTTTAGTTCTGGTAGATTTAGCCCAACAGCTCATTGATGCGGTAAATAAAAACCCAAATATTATCCCAAATCAAGCCTTAGACTTTATAAGTTTAGCTCGTCATATTGAGCATAAATACCATGCTTGGTTAAATGGTTACTTTTTAGTATTTACTTCAGATTATAAAGTAGATACTGGAAATGCCTTTAAGAGTTTAGGTAACTTACCTCAGTTACAAATGGAAGAAAATCCAAGAAAATTCAAGCAAACCTTTTTACAAAGTTGGAAAAATACTTTAAAACAGCTTGAATTAGATCCAGAGGCACCGCAACACAGCCTTAACTCTTTTGCCAATAACTTTTTTGCTAATAGTCCTTTATTAGATGATTTAAAGCACAAGTTTAATGGCAACCTACAACTAACTGGAACTGGGGCAACTTGTTTTGTTTATGTTCCACGTTTAGAGACAATTTTAAACTGGCACTTACGTAAATTTAAAGAGTTTTGTAAAGAAAATCCTCTTGCAGCTCAGTTTAATTTACAAATGCACAAAATTGACTTAGTAAATTCTAACTTAGAAATTTGGTCTGCATAGCTTTACCCTACTACTTAGATAGAGGTTGTTGAGCGAATAGACGTAGATTCTCTAAATATTTTTAAGAATAAGCGTTCTAACCTTGATTTATTAACTATAAGTGGTATACTAATAGGGTAAAAATCTAAATAGCTTATAAGCAATTTTTTTGCTTATAGATCACACTAAGGAAACATATGACAGATAAAAATGTAGGTCAAGAAGCTTGCCCTGAGTTAAAAGACTTAAAAGCTTTGGCTGACTTTTTTGCTAAAAAAGAAGTTACTCCTGATTTTGCGGAAAAAATTGAAGCTTATCTCGTTACGGCTAATAAAGTAAATGAAGGCTTAAAAGAGTATACGGAAAATAGTGAAAAGCTACGTGAAATTTCAGACCACTTTAATAGATTACAAAATCGCATTAAAGGAGTTGAAAGCGATCGTAAATTTAAAGTTAGTGTTGCCCAAGAAAAATTTTATCTTGAAAGTTTAAAACCTAACTTAGAAAAACTATCAAGTAAATTAGCTGAATTTGCACCAAAATTTGCTGATGATGAAAACCTTAAAGCTAACTTTGAGGGTATAGAGCTTATTCTAAAAGCTTTTGAAAATAACCTAATTTCTTTAGGTTTACATGTAAAAGAAGAAAAAGGAGAAGAATAATGTCTCAAAAACATCATTACGACGATGCAAAAGCACAAGCAGCTAAAGCAGAAGAAAAAGCAACCCAAGCTGAAGTTGAAGCTGAAAAAGCAGAAGCACAAGCTGATTTAGCTCATGAAAAAGCTGAGCAAGCTCAAGCGCAAGCAGAACAAGCACAAGAACAAGCTGAGCAAGCTCAAGAACAAGCTCAAGAAGCAGAAGCTCAAGCTGAACAAGCTGATGCTCAAGCTGCTCAAGCAGAGCAAGAAGCAGCACAAGCAGAAGCTCAAGCTGATCTTGCCCACGAAGAAGTTAAAGCTTTAGTTCTAGCTGAAGAAATTGACCACTTAGGGACTGTTTCAAGCCAAGCTTTATCTTTCTTAGAAGAATTACTTAAACGTTTAGCTCAAGAGCAAGTAAGTCCTGAAGAACTTCAAGAAGTTGCTGATTCTTTAGCTACTTTAAGTGCAAAAGAATATGAGTTAGCGCAAAACAATCTAACGGTAGAAAATGACTTACAAATTCAACGTATTGCAAGTCGAACACCATTAGTTGAAGAAGAAAGCCGTCGTTTAGAACGTGCTTTACGTGATACTGAAAATGCAGTAAACTTTGCTAACGAAAAAGTAATTAAAAATGCAATTAAGCCATTATTCCAAAACTTAGATATGGCTGCAAACCGTCTGCCTAAAGATACAGGCAATGCTGAGTTTGATGCATTTATTGCTTACTTAAAAGAATTCGATAAAGAATTTAAAAAAGATCTAGAAAAACATGGGGTTAAAATTTACGGTGCTGTTGGGGATAAATTTGATCCTAACTTACATGATGCCGTAGCTCAATACCCTTACCAAACTCCTGAGCAAGCTGGTACAGTAGCTCACGTTGTTTCTCAAGGATACGAACTAAATGGTCGTATCGTATCTCCTGCTTCAGTTGTGGCTTTCCAAGCTGAAGAATAATAAGCAGTCTCAACCCCTGAATTTGACTTCAAATTCGGGGGTTTTTCTATATCTAAACCTAAATTATAGTATGGACAAAAATGATATATAAGCTAGCCAAGGAATAGGCTAGTTTTTTTTAAACAAAAAAAAACGTAGATGTTACCCTACGTTTTTCTAAATTAGTTTTGTGGAATTTCATCCGTTGTGAATGAATCATAACCGTCACGGATAATTTTTTCTAGAGCTTTACCGCCTCCACGTGCTACACATGTTAGAGGTTCATCGGCAATATAACAACCAATTCCTGTTTTTTCTGAAATAAGTTTGTCAATATTACGTAATAAAGCACCACCCCCCGAAAGGGTAATACCGTGTTTATAGATATCAGCAGCTAATTCAGGTTTAGTTTTTTGAATTGTAGACTGAACAGCGCGAACAATTTTATCAAGAGGATCTGCAATAGCTTCAACTACATCATTAGAAGAAATAGTTGCTTCACGTGGAAGATCTTCGTTAATATTAAATCCTTGAATTACAATCGTTTGGTTTTCTTCTTCACTTAGGTAAATAGCAGAACCAACTTCATGTTTAATACGTTCAGCTGTGTGTTCCCCGATTTTTAAACCAAATTTGGTTCTAATGTGAGAAATAATAGCTTCATCTATTTGATCACCACCCACACGTTCTGAAACAGCACATTCAATACCGTCTAATGAAAGTACGGCAACTTCTGTTGTACCACCACCGATATCAACAATAAATGAACCCTTAGGAGAACTTACTGGTAGTCCTGCTCCTAAAGCTGCTGCCATAGGTTCTTCAATTAAGTAAACTTCACGTGCCCCAGCTCCTAGAGCTGCCTCTTTAATAGCACGACGTTCTACTTGAGTTGATTGCGCTGGAACGCAAACTAAAACTCGTGGACTTGGGCGAAAAAAGTATGTTGGTTTGTGGATTTTCTTAATGAAAAACTGTAACATTTTTTCCGTTAAAAGATAGTTAGAAATAACTCCATCTTTTAAAGGACGCGAAGCAAAAAGATTTTTTGGTGTTTTACCTAACATTGCTTTGGCATTGTGACCAACGTCAGCAATATCTAATAGTGCACCATTTGCGTCACGACGTACTGCTACAACCGAAGGTTCATCTAAAACAATACCTTTATCTCTAACATAGATTAGGGTGTTTGCTGTACCTAAGTCGATAGCAATGTCATTTGAAAACATTCCAAAGATTTTCTTAAACATTGATTTTCCAGTTTTTATGCCTTGTTTTGTAACAAGGTAAAATAGTTAATACTTACTAAAGAGAAATTTGTATTGTGTATAAAGTGATTATAAAAAACAAATCTTGTTTATTATAACAAATTACACTTTTTACTGCATTAATAATCAATTATTTTTCTTGCTCTTTAGCGATAAACTTGTGGAGTTTGAGGTTATAGTTATAGATTTCTTGCATCATATCACTAACATATTCGTTCCCTGGATTCTCAACGAGCTGAACAAGTTGATTGATAGTTCCAGAAAAGACTACCTTACCTCCATTATCAGCAGCTCCAGGACCAAACTCAACTAAATAGTCACAGTTAGCAACAAGATCTACATTATGCTCAATAAGAACTATTGTATGGCCTTCATTTCTTAATTCAACTAAAAAGTCGAGTAAAGATTGAATATCATCAAAGTGGAGACCTGTGGTTGGTTCATCAATAATAATTAAATACTCTTGATCTTTAGGATTAGTTTTATTGATCTTAGTGCCACTAATTTCTCGAATGAGATAAAGTCTTTGTAATTCCCCACCTGAAATATCTTCGAGCTTTTGCCCTAAGCTTAAATGCCCGAGACGGAAACGTTTTAAATAAGCCAAGCGTAGAATTATATGTTTGAGTCCTATTGACGGAAAGGACTTGTGATATTTAAGCAAGAACTCATAAGCCTGATCTATAGTCAGCTTGTAAAAATCAGCAATATTGTATCTCATCTGACTATGTGGGTCATAAGATAAATATACCGAAAGAACATAAGGTGCAAAGCCTGCTCCATTACATTCAGGGCAGGTTATATTTTCGCTAATATCCTTTTCGAGTTGGACTTGAATATATTTTTTACCATTACATTCCGAGCAAAGATTTTTTCTTTTTCCTGTTTTAATAACAAAGTCTGCTTCTTCGAGAATAATTGATTTACCGAGCACTGAGTTTTGTTGGCGGAAAGTTAATTTAGCACTATCGGCAAAAATCTTAGCTAGATCTGTATCTATATTGAAGTAAGAACTAATACTTCTACTGAGATTAACTTCATGCAGATTTTGTTTGGTATAGATAATACGCGAGAATTTATGCCCTGGATTAACTTTTTGTTCAGGTGTTAAAGAAGAGCCGATGCCCCCAAGAATATTTTTTATTTTATATTGCTTTTTAAATTCTTCAACTTTAACCCCAGGCTTTAAGGCAGCTTGAGTTGCTAAATAAAGAACTCGATAAGCAAAGAAAGACTTCCCTGATCCCGATACTCCCGTTATTACGTTAATCGCATTACGCATAAAGGCAACGGTTTGGTTTTTAAAGTACCCTTGGTTAACGCCCACATAAACAAACTTTTCCCGTTTAATTTCTTTGTAAGCGGGAGAGAATAAAGTCTCGAGGGAGATATCTAAACTTTTGGCATAGACTTTGGCTGTATCAAGATTATTGGCAATATTTTGGCTAAAGTTAGTGTTAATCAGAATATTTTTTAAGCCTTCTTGATCGAGCGAAAGTTTATCTTGTTCTAAAGCTTGGTTATAGTTTTTATTATTTATATCTGCAAAAACTTGCGAAATTGGCGTTTGATATTGCAGATATTTAACTAGAGGAATATCTGCTTCGAGTAGTTGCTGTTGTTCGCCAGCAAAGGTAATATTTCCCGCATGAAGAACTATAACGTAATCAGCTTGGGTAATAAAATCGCGATCATGTTCAACAACTATAACCGAGTTGCCTCGATCAACCACCGCCCGTAATTTATTAATTAGTACCTGGTTGCTTGCAGGCGGTAAACCTATTGAAGGTTCATCGAGGATATAAGTAACTCCAGTTGTTTGATGGGTTAAGATTTTACTTAATTGAATATGTTGGATTTCTCCGCCCGAAAGAGTATAGATTTTACGAACCAGATTTAAATATCCAAGTTTTAAGTCAATCAGATGTTCCAAGTTAGTTAAGATCTCTTGAATTAAAGAGACTTTAAAAACTTGCATATCTACAGCATTACTAATTTTTTCACTAGGAGAAATTTTTCCTTTTTCTTTCTTTAAATATCTTTGGAAAAAACTATATACCTTATCAAGAGGTTCGGTGAATAACTCTTTGTAAGTTTTGTTTTCGAGTTTGGCTGCTAGAATATACTTAGCTAGACCTATACCTTTACATTTAGGGCAGTATTCATTTAAAGCATCATTACTTGCACTATTTAAACCCGAGCCTTTACAAGTAGGGCATTTATTTTTACCAAAGGTAGAAAAGGCGTTAAGATCATGCGCATCAAAAACTAGCTTTTTCTGTTTATTCTCTACCACACTTTGTAAAGGATAATCGGTAAGTAGCTCTTGGGTTGGTAGGTAAATCCCTACTGAAGGTGGATAGAGTATGCGCAGTTTATTACTGTTAGTTGCAGTATACTCAACTCTTTGCTCATCTTTTAAGTTTTTTAGCCCTAATTTATGCAAATCTGTTTGTTGGGCAGCATGCTTATTAAAGTAATCCTTAAACGCTTGCTCTTCATATTGCAAGGCATTATCATAAGCATGATCAAAATTTATGGCAAAGTTTTCTGGCAGATTTTGTGGATCTCTAAACTCGGAAAAACAAACATCAAAAGTTTCAATACAAAAAGTTAAATCCTCGATATCGTCTTGGAGATCATAATAGTCAAAAACATGCTTTTTATTAACAACAACTGTATCTTGGTCATAGTTAAAGTTACTGTTAATTGCCTTGAAAATTAACTTATTGCGGGCAATAATTTGATCTTGAGTTAAATTATCTGGAGCAGGGAAATCAAGGTCTTC
The DNA here is from genome assembly GCF_003585925.1 of Psittacicella melopsittaci. Lineage (GTDB taxonomy): Bacteria > Pseudomonadota > Gammaproteobacteria > Enterobacterales > Psittacicellaceae > Psittacicella > Psittacicella melopsittaci. Next base: position 25,119 of record NZ_NRJH01000018.1, on the reverse strand, counting down.
TAAACCAGGAAGCATAGGTAAATGAATAGGGAAGGTTACTTGATAACGGTATTTATACCCCTGTCCACGACGTTGTAAAGCGTTTTCTAAAGTTTGTTTATCTGGCGAAGGAAGGTTAGTAATAAGTTTATAAATTTTTCCCTTATCATAAGCTTCGGAAATATTATCATCGGCAAAGGCAGAAAAGCGAGAAAATAACACGTTAATTGGCGTTTCTACATCGATAAACTGAGCTAAATTTAAGCGACGACTTTTATGCTCAAAGCGTTGGCTTAAATATTGCACAGGAGTAATTCCTGTTACTTTTAACGCTTGATGGTCAGAAAAATACTGCAGGTTGTTAAATAGGCTTCTATTTAAGCCAAGATTTAGCATACGTGCAGCTTGGTTAGTTAAAACGTTATGAATTAAAGTAGATTTACCACTACCTGAGGCACCTGTAATAACGACAAATTTATTTAAAGGAATTTCAAGATGCTTAATATTGAGATTATGAATATAAGCATTTTGAATATCTATATTACGTGGAAAACTCATCTTTTATAAGACTCCATGGAATTTTATTACTTCTATATTATAGTCTTTTTAAGAGGCAAATTTGATTTTTTGTTAAATTTTCCCATGAAATTAATGGATTTGTAAGTTGTTGAAAAATAAAGTGAATCAACTTAGAAAAAACAGCTTGGCAAATTATGACTTGTGATATAATCAGAAATAAGAATATTAATTTATTCTTTTATTTAAGGTCTTCATTAATTTACGTTGAACGCTTGTTTAAATGTTTACTTTAAATTACGAAAGAAATTATAAATAACGGAAAAAAATTTAAAAACGGAATATTTAAAACCAGTGCACGGAATAATGAAATTATTATTTACATTTAATTAAGCGAGGTGCTTTTATGGCATTATATATTAATCGCGTTACCCTTTTAGGTAACCTAGGACAAGATCCTACTGTATTAACGGGACCAAATTACACTTTATATACTTTTTCAGTGGCAACACAAAGATCATACCGTGACTCAAATACTGGAGAGTGGATCAATAATACTGACTGGGTACGTTGTTCTTTATTTATTAACCCACAAAGTCCACAAAACCTAGTAAATACGGTACAAAGATTACACAAAGGTGCTTTTGTGTTTGTTGAAGGTTCTTTACGTACGCGTAAATATACTGAGCAACAAACAAATACCGAACGCACAATCCTAGACGTTCAAGTAGATACTTTAAATATTGTAGAGCGTCCTACTTCTGGTAACCAAGCAGGTTATGGCTTTGCAGGACAAGGCAATAACAACTTTGCTGGTCAAGGCTTTGGTCAAGGTAACAATGGCTTTGCTGGTCAAGGTAATGGCTTTAACAACCAGAATAATTATGCTAATAACCAAGCAGGTGGCAATAACTTTAGTAGTAAAGGTTTTAACCAAAATGCTAATGCCAACTGGGGTGGTAATAAAGAGCAAGAAGCTGTTTCATCTTGGAACAACCAAGCTTCACCTTATGAGTCTAAACCAGAAACAGCAACAACTTTACAAAAACCAGCTGGAAAAACTCCAAGCCCAAGTTCTTCATCTGAAGTAGATGATGATAGTATCCCATTCTAAGAGTTTTAAAGCTCTTGTTAGAACTTCTAGCAAGAGCTTATCCTATAATTAAAAGAGAACATTTTATGGCCTTATATGTAAATAAAGTTTTTCTCGTTGGGAATGTGGGGCGTGATCCTGAGTTTTTCCAATCCAAGTATGGTGAATTTGCAGCCTTTTCTCTTGCTACGAGTACTTTTTGGTTAGATCGTACTACTAATCAGTGGCAAACCAATACAGACTGGCATAGAGTTGTTTGTTACAACGAAAGATCAGTTAGAGTTATTCATACTTTAGAAAAAGGCTCATTAGTGTTTGTAGAAGGAAGTATTCGTTCGCGCAAATATCTTGATAAACAAACTAACACCGAACGAACTTCGATTGAGATTCAAGCCGAGACGGTGCAGGCAATTATTCGTCCGCCAAAAAGTGAATATGGACAAAATAACTTCCAGAACTTCAACAACGGTAATGACTGGAATGCTCAGTATCAACAATATAACAACGGCTATAATTCCCAACCTCAGTTTGCTAATAATGCCCCGCCAGGTTATGGCAATATGAATCAAGGGCAGTATAATAATTCTGAGCAATATTTTGCTAACCAAGCTCGAGCAAATAATTATAACAACCAAAACCCTTATAACAACCAAGGTGGTTTTAATAATCAGGGTGGCTTTAATCAGCAAGGTTTTAATAACCAAGGTAGTTATAATCAGCAAGGGGCAAACAACCAAGGTGGCTTTGCTCAGCAAAATGCAAATAACCAAGGTGGCTTTGCTCAGCAAAATACAAATAACCAAGGTGGCTTTGCTCAGCAAAATACAAATAACCATGGTAGCTTTAATCAACAAAGTGCTAATAACCAAAGTGGCTTTAATAATCAAGAAAAGCCAAGTGATTTACAAGTAAATCCAACCTCCTCTCCTTATGAAGCTAGTAAAGAAGAGAGCGAAGGTTTTGGTAATAGTAGCTTTAATAAAGCAAACCTTGCTGAAACAAAATCTACGCCAGAAAATAAAGTCGTAGAAAGTACTTCTATTAGCGAAGATGAATTACCATTTTAAAAAAAGAGAGCTGTTTAGCTCTCTTTTTTACGTTGGTAACCCCAAGCACACATTTGCTCCATTATAGGATATAAAGATTTCCCCTTTTCAGTTAAGCTATATTCAACTTTAGGAGGAACTTGTTTATATTCTTTACGAACCACCAAGCCATCTTTTTCCATAGCTTTTAATTCTTTACTTAAGGTTCTATAGGTTATATTATCGATTTTGCGTTGTAACTCATTGAAGCGTATAGTTTCTATTTCATAGAGAAAATAGAGAATTACTAAACGCCATTTCCCACTGAGCATACTTAAAGTATAACCAAAGGGGGTATCGGATAACTTACTATAATTTTCTACGTAGCATATACTCATAACTATCCACTTGTATATTACTATCCAAAAGGACCGTACTATTAATTACGATTGTATTTTATTATACTATAACTAATATTTTCAATCGTTACATTAAGGATTAAAACTATGACTAAAACATTAAGATTAACTTTCCCGGAATGGCAAGGGGGGATAAATCCAATCTATTATCTGGGCTCGCAAATTTTACGTGCTATTGCCCCAGTTAATGCTAAGCATTTAGATGTAGAAGTTCCTGTTCGCACAGATTTTACACAAGAACAAGCAATAGAAAATGGCGTATATGCAGGAAAAGTTCTTGCTGAGCAACAGAGTAGTGCTAAAAGCATTCTAAAAATCCACCAACCAGAAAAGGTTATAGTGTTTGGCGGAGACTGCTCGGTATCTCAAGCTCCTTTTGATTATCTACACGGTAAGTATAAAGAGCAACTAGGGATCCTTTGGGTAGATACGCATCCAGATATTTCAACTCCTAATCAATTTCCTAATGAACATGCCATGGTATTAGGTAATCTTCTTGGTGAAGGTGCTCCTGAGTTAGCTGCTCTAGTAGAAAATCCATTTCAAAAAAAACAAGTGTTTTATGCAGGCTTAGTAGTAAATGAAAAAATGTCAGCTTATGAAAAAGACTATTTAGCTAAACATCAACTGGCATATTTAACACCGCAAGAGTTAGAAGAACGTGCAAATGAAATTGTAGACTGGATAGAGAAAAATAATTTTAAATATCTTGCAGTCCACTTTGATTTAGACGTTTTAACTTCACAAGACTTTTACTCTCTTTTATATAATAAACCTTATCAAGGCGAAGTTCCTTTTACTACTGGAGAGTTAAAACTCCAGCAAGTATTAACTTTACTTAAACTAGTAGAAAAACACAGCCAAGTAGTAGGCTTAACTTTTGCTGAGTATACGCCTTGGGATATGCATAATTTACAAAAATTTATGCAAGATCTAGAAATTTTCTCATAAAAAAAGTCCCCCAAATCGGGGGATTTTTTTATTGGACAAGAAAAATAACAAAGCCTAGGCAAAGAATTAGTTCAATAATAATTGCCGAAACTATTACTCTAAAACCTAGCTTTTGGTTATGATTCCAAATGCGGCTAAAGAGCCATACAAGAATAAATAAAGGTAAAGGGTATACCCAAATAACTATATCTATTACTTGAACCAGAAGTTCTTGTCCTGGTGGTGCTTCATTTAACGAAGCAGAAAGAAGCATTAATAAAGGATAGAAGAAAATAGGAAAACAGAACACTAGGTTTAACACGTGAAGCATGTTTATTTTAGGTAAGCGCTCTTGGTATTCTCTAGTTAATTCTGGTTGAGTATTTTGTTGTTCAGACATAACTTATGGATTGCTTGGATTATCCTGGTTTTCAGGTGGATTGTCCTGATCTGCAGGTGGATTGTCCTGAGTTGCAGGTGGATTGTCCTGAGTTGCAGGAGTTACATTTACTGGTGCACTAGTTACAGGTACTGAATTATTAATAGTTTCTTGATACTTGTGAGCTTGCATGCCGATTAAGCCTAAAGCTAAAGCCCACAGGGTAATCCAACCTATAGAAATATTTTGCATAAAGGCTTTAAAGCCAGTTGCACCGTCGAGAGAATTTACATTGAAGTAATGGTAGATAAACCAGAGAAGATTTATCCCTAAACCAACGTAAAATAAATAGCTAAAGTGATTCTTCCAACCTAAAAGAGCCAGTAAAGCTAAGTAAGCAAAGTTTAAAAGGAACACTATTTTATTTACATGGCGACCAAAAGTAATTGCCGAGGAGTGAATTTTACCTTCACGTAAATCATCATCCATATCAGCAATAGCATACTGGGTGTCATAGGCTATTGTCCATGCCACATTAGCAAAGAATAAAAGCAGAGCATCTATATTTGCTAAAGGGTTAATGCCATAATTAGCATAAACCATTGGAATAGGCATAGAGAAGGCTAAACCTAAAAATAGTTGTGGTACAGCAAAAAATCTTTTTGATAAAGGATAAATTATCATTAAGATTAGGCATAATGCAGCCCACACATAAGTAATTGGTGGTAAAAAGTAGAGAAGAACTAAACCAACAATAGCAAGAATCACAAAAAGAACTAGGGCACTAAATACCGAAATTTCTTTGTTAGCTAGAGGTCTATTTTTTGTTCGTTCTACTTGTCCATCAATATTACGGTCAGCTATATCATTAAGAATGCACCCTGCAGCCCTAGTAATAGCTACACCTAAAGTAAAAATGATTACGCTTTTTAAATCGGGCATACCTTGGGTAGCCATAAGTAAAGCCATGAGCGTAGGAAAAATTAAGAGTAAAATCCCTACAGGCTTATCAAAACGCATTAATCTAATATATGGATTGTCTTTCATAAATAAGATTAGAAATTATAGTTAGCCCTTAGATTATATCATTAAATGCCATTGGGGTTGGCTTCTTCTTTGTTAATTACAGTTAAAAGGCAAGATCATCCTTGCTCCATGGAGTAAAATGATCGCAAATGATCATTTTGTCTTACTTTGGTTATAAAAAACTGCAAAAAGGTTCATAAAAAGATCAAAAAAGTGAGCAAAAGCTAAAAAATTGTATATAATAGATCATACAAAATCAAAATATAAATCTAAAGTTACTGGTTTAAAAGTTATTAAGCAAGAGGAAGCATTTAAGGGTGCAGTATGAATAAAAAATCAATACGACAGCAATTAATTCTCAAAAATGTAAACGAACGTTCATTTATTACTGTAGATGAACTATGTAAGATGTTAAATGTTTCAAAAATTACTGTAAGACGCGATCTTGCTGATATGGAAGCAAGAGGTTTATTAGTGCGTAAAGTAGGTGGAGCAATTTCAAATAGTAAAGCCTATTATGCTCTTGATGAAGATTTATCATCGCCTCGTGCTAATGACTTTGATTTATTAGAACCAAATAAAGCAACTTTAGAAGAAATTTTAAAAATTAACGGTATTTTAACTTTAAACGAACAAGAGTTAGAAGAAGAAAGCGAAGAATTAGTAGCTCCTCCGCGTACAGCTGAGGAATTGCGTGATATTTCGAAAAGATGTAAAGTCGCAATTGCTAAACAAGCAGCGAGTTTAATTCACCCCAATCATCGTATTGGTATAGATTCAGGTTCGACAACCGCTGAAATAGTTAACTTTTTAGGTAAAACTGAACGTGTACTAGTAATGACCAATAGTCTCAGTATAGGTTATGCTATTTCTAAACTTCCTGAACCTCGCAGACCAAGTTTAATTTTAACGGGGGGCTTATTTGATTCTCAATCTGATTCCCTTTATACCAAACACATGGTTCCTGTATTAAAAGAATACAGCTTGGATCTGTGTTTTGTGGGGGCAGATGGCTTTAATGAACGTGGTACTACAACTAAATTTGAGGCACCTTCATTTACTAGAGCCATGTCACAAATTTCTCGCTTTACAATTGTTTTAATTGAATCATCAAAAATCACAAACAGACAGCCAAATGATGAACTCAGTTGGCAAAATATAGACTTGGTAATTACCGACTCATTAATCCCAATGAAAGTAAGAAAGAGTTTAATGAAAATGGTTGATGTAATTGCCGCTCAAGTAGATGACATATAATTTAAATAGGATACAAGGTTAAAAGAAAATATGTGCGGAATAGTTGCTGCAGTTTCTGAGAATAATATAGTAGAATTACTCATTGAAGGGCTAAAACGCCTAGAGTACCGTGGTTATGACTCAGCGGGAATTGCTGTTGTAGATGCAAAGCAAGAGTTAGTGCGCGTTCGTTGCCTAGGGAAGGTACAAGAGTTAGAAAATGAAGTAGAACGTAAACACCATAATCTAGTAGCAAATACGGGGATAGCTCACACACGTTGGGCAACACATGGTTCTCCTTCTGAAATAAATGCTCACCCGCATGTTTCAGGTTCAATTGTTGTAGTGCACAATGGGATTATTGAAAACCACGAGGTTTTACGTACTTTCTTAAAAGCTCAAGGTTATGAGTTCAAATCGCAAACAGATACCGAAGTTGTAGCTCATTTAGTAAACTTTTTTAAATATAACCCAAATCGTTTAGCAAAAGAATTTGGTGCCCATGCTCTAGCAAAATTAGAAAACGCATTTGCTGAGCAATTACAAGCTTCAGAGTTAGATTTACTCACGGCAGTAAAAATGACTGTATGTGTTATTGAAGGAGCTTATGGTTTAGCAATTATGGATGTGAATCATCCAGAAGCAATTGTAGGAGCTAGATTAGGTTCACCTTTAGTAGTTGGTTATGGTGAAAATGGTAACTACTTAGCTTCAGACCAACTTGCTTTAATCGATAAAACACGTCGCTTTACTTTCTTAGAAGAAGGGGATGTAGTTTTACTCGAAAAAGATAAAGTACAAATTTACTTTGACGGTAAAGAAGTAGAACGTGAAATTGTTAATTCAACTATGCAAGTAGGGCAAATTGACAAAGGTGATTTCGACTCTTTTATGTTAAAAGAGATTTTTGAACAACCACAAGCAATTATTGACTCTATTGAAGGACGTATAGTTGCTGATCATGTTTTAACTAATGCTATAGGTCCAAAAGCTCAAGAACTATTAGAAAAAGTAGAACATGTACAAATTATAGCCTGTGGTACTTCTTACCATTCAGGCTTAGTAGCAAAATATTGGCTCGAAGACTTTGCTGGTATTAGTTGTGATGTAGAAATAGCTTCAGAGTATCGTTATCGTAAAACGGTAACAAGACCTAACTCTTTAATTATTACTATGTCTCAGTCTGGTGAAACTGCTGATACTTTAGCAGCTTTACGTAAAGCTAAAGCAAGTGGTTTCTTAGGTTCTATGACCATTTGTAATGTACCTTCTTCGTCTATAGTACGTGAGTCTGATTTAAGTTATATTACCCGTTGTGGTATTGAAATCGGTGTAGCTTCAACCAAAGCCTTTACTGCGCAACTTGTACTACTACTTATGTTTACTTCAGCTTTAGCTCGCGTTAAAGGTACTTTAACTCCTGAGTTAAGTAAACGTATTGTTGAAGGTATTGCTACTTTACCTCGTCATATCGAAAACTATTTACAAAATCACGAGCAAGTACGTGAGTTAGCACAAAAATTAGTTAACAAAGAAAGCTGCATCTATTTAGGTCGTGATACTATGTATCCAATTGCTAAAGAAGGTGACTTAAAACTAAAAGAGTTGTCTTATGTGCACTCAGAAGCTTTTGCAGGTGGTGAATTAAAACATGGTCCTCTAGCTCTAGTTGATCATAATATGCCAGTAATTGCTTTAGCTCCAAGTGATTCTTTAGTAGATAAAATGAAATCAAACATCGAGGAAGTTCTAAGCCGTGGTGGGCAAACTTTTGTTTTCTCAGATGATGCAAATCTTTTAACGCCACGTGAAAATTTAGAAATTATTCCTATGCCAAAAATTGAGCCTATAGTTGCACCAATTTTATATGTGGTTCCACTGCAATTATTAGCTTACTATCTGGCAAAAGCTAAAGGATGTGATGTTGATAAACCACGTAATTTAGCTAAATCTGTAACCGTAGAATAAATTTAATGCGACTAGTTCAGCTAGTCGCTTTTTTTACCTTAAAAAAGTTGATTTTTATTTGTACGTAAATATTGCAAAAAATATATAAATTAATGTACAATAATAATTGTTAAGTTTTTCTAAGTGAGGTAAAAATGACAGTAAAACAAATTTATTTAGCTGGTGGTTGCTTTTGGGGTACCGAAAAATTCTTAAGTCTTCTGGTTGGGGTAGAAAGCACAGAAGTAGGTTATGCAAATGGTAATCGTGAACAAGTGACCTATCAAGAAGTATGCACAGGTACTACCGAGCATGCTGAGGCTGTAAAAGTAACTTATGATCCTGAGGTTTTACCTCTAAAAGAGTTACTTGAAACTTTTTTACAAACGATTGACCCGACGATTAAAAACCAACAAGGAAATGATAAAGGTACCCAATACCGTACAGGTATTTACTCTTTACCAGAAGACTATGAAGAGCAAAAAGAAGTGGTAGCCCAAGTATTACAAGAAGAACAAAAAAAATACTCAAGTCCTGTTCTTGTAGAAAATCTTACTTTAGCTAACTTTTGCTCGGCAGAAGAATATCATCAAAAATATCTGGAGAAAAATCCAACTGGATATTGCCATTTAAATTTTGCCGACTTAGCACAAGTGTTAAGTACCCAAAATAAAAAATCAGAACAAAGAGTTAAATAGACATCTCAAGCCTAAGCCCCCGCTTAGGCTTTTATTTTTAGCAAAATCAAGGGATTTGGAGTATAATATGCCATGTGATTATCAAATGAATCATTTATTATTCTAGTTAAAGGAATGTACAAGAAAAACAAATTATGATGATGAAAACTGAAGATAGTATTATTGTTATTTTTGGTGCGACTGGTGATTTAACGCAACGTAAATTACTGCCTTCTTTATTTGGCTTATATTGCAATGATTTAACGCCAAAGAAATTTAAAATTATGGCAATTGGTCGTAAACCAATAGAAACTGCTGATTTCCAAGAGAAATGTCGTGCTTCAATTGAGAAGGTTAAAAATGATTTCTTAAAAGAATCGCAAAAAAATGATACTCAATTAAGTGAAAAACTAATTAACGAGTTTGTTGATAAAATTTTCTATACTAAAGCAAATGCTGATGATGCAAATGACTATACCCAGTTAAAAGAAGTAATTGAAAATACAGCAGCTCAATTAGAAATTCCAGCTAATGTAGTTTTCTATATGTCTACTCCACCAAGTGCTTACACTACTATTGCTCAACACTTAAGCTCAGTAGGTTTAGCAAGCGAAGAAAAAGGTTGGAGAAGATTAATTATAGAAAAACCTTTTGGTTATGATGTAGAAACAGCAAACAACTTAAACAACGAACTACATAAATACTTCAGAGAAGAGCAACTTTACCGTATTGATCACTATTTAGGTAAAGAAACGGTACAAAACATTTTAGTATTCCGTTTTGCTAATGCTCTTTTTGAGCCAATTTGGAATCGTAACTACATTAGCTATGTAGAAATTACCGCAGCCGAGCAACTCGGGGTTGAAGGTAGAGCAGCCTATTATGATCAATCAGGAGCTTTACGTGACATGCTACAAAACCACTTATTAAACGTGTTCTCTTTTGTGGCAATGGAAGCACCAGCTCGCATAGATGCTGATTCAATTCGTGACGAACAAGTTAAAGTTATTCGTAGTCTAGAGCCGATTAAATTAGAAACGATTGAAGATCAAGTGCTTTTAGCTCAGTACGGAACTAACCCTAATGATCCTGGCCAAAAAGCTTATAAAGAGGAAGAGGGAGTAGATCCTAACTCAAAAACTGAGACTTATGTTCAAGCTAAGATTGAAATAGATAACTGGCGTTGGTCAGGAGTTCCTTTCTTTGTGCGTACAGGTAAACGTATGAAAGATCGTATTGCTGAAATTTGCATTCACTTTAAACGTTCTCCACACCAAGACTTTAAAGATCGAGCTCCAGAAAATAACCTAGTAATTCGTATTCAGCCAAATGAATCTATTCAAATGAACTTTGGTATGAAACGTCCAGGTTCAGGATTTAACATTTCTGAAGTACCTATGGATTTCAAATACACTGATTTAAATCGTAGCGAAAAGAATATGTTAATTCTTGATGCTTATCAACGTCTGCTTTTAGATGCTATCCGTGGTGATGCAACTCTATTTACTCGTTCAGACTTTGTTCTTGAATGTTGGAAATATGTGCAACCGATTATTGATTATAAAAAAGGTAACCCAAAAATTCATACCTATGAATCTGGAAGTTGGGGACCTGATGCTTCGGTAGATCTTTTACAAAAATCAGGCTTTAAATGGCACTTTGATTGTGTAGCTGAACGTGAAGAAAAACTAAAAAGTTAATATGACAAAAACTCTTTTTCAAGAAGGTGATTATTCTATAGTTGAAGCAGCTGGAGATGATTTATTATCTCCTGTTGCGAATAAACTATTAGCTTTAAGCCAAGCTCAATCACCAAAACATATTTCTTTATTTGGTGGCTCTACAGTATTTAAACTATTTGCTTACCTAGAAAAATCTGGCTTAGATAAACAAATTAATTGGGATAATTTACACCTATGGTGGAATGATGAGCGTTTAGTTGACCATGGTTCACCAGAGAGTAATTACGGGGAATTAAACCGTCAATACTTAAGTAAATTACCAATAAAAGAAGAAAATATTCATCCAATTCAGGGCTTAACTCGAGACAAATTAGAGTTTACCTATGTTGAGGCTGAGTGCAAACGCATGATTAGCCTTGTTCATGAACTAGTACCTGCTAATGCACAAGGTATTCCTAGTTTTGATTTAATTATCTTAGGTATAGGTGATGATGGTCATACTGCTTCTCTATTCCCAGCAGTATTTGAGATAGAAGATACGGAATTATATGTTCCAGCTTTTCATCCTTTAACCATGCAACCGCGTATTTCGCAGTCTTTAACTCTAATTAACGCAGCCAAAGAAATTTGTTTTATTGCCACAGGCGAAAATAAAGCTCGCGTTTTAAGTCAAACAGTTGAAGCTATAGCTGGAGTTTTAATCTTACAAAGCTTAATTCGTAAAGAAGGCAAGGCTTTTGATATTTACAACTTTAGCAAAGAAAAATTTGGTAATAGTGAAGTTCTAGTTCATGTTGGTCTAACTACGCATACAACTATGTATTTAGATCCAGCAGCAGCTAAAGAAATTAATGTAGCTGAATTAGAAAAGATGCAAACCAGTATAAAATAATAATTTTAAAAACAAAAAAAGAGGAAGAATATGTCTTTAAATTATGACATTGGTGTTGTAGGTTTAGCAGTAATGGGGCAAAACCTCATCTTAAATATGAATGACCACGGCTTTAAAGTAGTTGCTTATAACCGTAGTCAAGATAAAGTTAATGACTTTATTAATGGTCCTGCTAAAGGTACAAACATTGTTGGTGCTCAATCTTTAGAAGATATGGTATCTAAATTAGCTTCACCACGTAAAGTATTTTTAATGGTACGTGCTGGTGAAGTAGTAGATAATTTTATCGCACAATTATTACCTCTTCTAGATGAAGGCGATATTATTATTGATGGTGGTAACTCAAACTATGTTGATACTACTCGTAGAGCTAAATACCTAGAAGAAAAAGGTATTCTTTACGTAGGTTCAGGGGTATCAGGTGGTGAAGAAGGTGCACGTCGTGGTCCATCAATTATGCCAGGTGGTAATCCTGCAGCTTGGGAATCAGTTAAACCTATTTTACAAGCTATTTCTGCGAAAACTCCAGACGGTCAACCATGTTGTGACTGGGTAGGTAAAGAAGGGGCTGGTCACTTTGTGAAAATGGTACACAATGGTATCGAATATGGTGACATGCAATTAATTAGTGAAGCTTACCACTTCTTATCTGAGTATGTTGACGTTACTTACGATCAACTTGCGGATATTTTCTCAGCGTGGAATAAAACTGAATTAGATTCTTACCTAGTAGAAATTACGGCAGATATCTTAAGATTTAAAGATGAAGATGGTTCTCCATTAGTAACAAAAATCTTAGATACAGCTGGACAAAAAGGTACAGGTAAATGGACAGGTATTAACGCTCTAGACTTTGGTGTACCTTTAACATTAATTACTGAATCTGTATTTATGCGTTGTGTTTCAGCATTAAAACAACAACGTTTAGAAGCTGCTCAAGTATTTGGTAACATTCACCCACCAGTAGAGAAAAAATTAAGCTATGCTGAAGCTGGTGAATTAATTGAGCATGTACGTAAAGCTTTATTAGCATCAAAAATTATTTCTTATGCTCAAGGCTTTATGTTAATGAAAACTGCTTCAGATGAGTTCAACTGGGATATTAACCTAGGTAACACAGCTCTATTATGGAGAGAAGGTTGTATTATTCGTTCTAAATTCTTACAAGATATTAAAAACGCATATGACAAAAACCCTAACCTTAACTTCTTAGGTTTAGATGACTACTTCCGTAATATCTTAATCTCTTGCTTACCAAGCTGGAGAAAAGTATGTACTTTATCTATTGAACACGGTATTCCAGTACCATGTATGTCAGCTGGTTTACAATTCTTAGATAGCTATACTTTAGGTAAATTACCAGCTAACTTATTACAAGCACAACGTGACTACTTTGGTGCTCACACTTACCAACGTGTTGACCGTCCATTAGATCAAGTGTTCCACACTAACTGGACAGGTACAGGTGGTGACGTTTCTGCTTCAAAATACGATGTTTAATTTATTTTAAACCATAAAAAAATAGGATCTTAGATAGATCCTATTTTTTTTATGTCTGGATTTTAGTTGAAATAATCAACCTGCTTTAATCCTTGCTTTTTGCTTTGCGTTTACTTTTTGGATTACGCTTTTTATCAGTTTTCATATTGCTTAACTGATCTAAGGTTTTTTTCGCTTGTTCAGCTAAACTAGGGCAGTATAAAAAGCTTCTTAAACGATATTCACTGTCTCCTGGTACATCAAAGTTTAAGTCAGATACCATGCGGTCACGGTATTGTTTATAAACTTCGTACTCAATTGGACGAGCTACTAAAGTATCTGTGCCAAGTAAACGACTAAAAGCACAAACAACCGAGTGGTATTTGCCTCTTTCGCCAAAAAATGATTCTTGACGGAGGTTTATATAGTTAACCATACGACGACAAAGAAGGAGGTTGTCATAGGTTACGGCATTTTGTTCTTCGGTAATAGTAAGTTCTTTTAAGACCTTAAGGTGGTCTTTACTTGCAAAGCCATTTAAAGTTTGCACATTGTTAGCTTCAACTTGGGCTACATAATAAAGATCAAAACGATGTGACGGAGATTTAACCGCATCGGCAGTTTCTTTATTACCTAAAAATGGTGCCCCTTTAGGACGTTTTACTACTACACGCGAAGTATTTAAACTTAAAGCACTATGGAAAAGTTCATCTGTATCTTGATCTTGCCCAACTATTGCTTGAATAGCTTGCATGTTTTTATTTACTTTAGCGCTCGAAGCCTTATGTGGATACATAGGATCAAGGTACACGCTCGTAAATTTTAAATTTTTACAAATGCTTTTGCCTAGAGAAGAGGTAATACTCACAGGGAAGCGTAAGTTTAACGGTACAGGGTGTGAATAGCCTTCTTGGAGGCGACGTAAACCATCAGCTAAAAGTAAGCCAATAACAGGATTACGTTCAAACATTAAAACACTAGCCCCTGCATTGACAAGCAAGAAACTGTCTTGACCAAAACCTGCGGTCGCATCAAGAATATATTGTTGAGTAGCAGGTAATTTTTTACTAATTGAAGAACGTACAACTAGTTCTGAACGCACATTATTAATGTTTTCAGCACGTTTTGCAGTTTCGCCGTGGAGAAAATCTACATAAACGGGATTTTTTGTTGTCGTAAGCTCGCCTTTTTTGCTTTTATAGGCAATAGCTAGGTTGCCTTGGTAGTAAACTAAGGCTAAATCTGCATCAAGATCGTTTTTTACTTTATTAAAATTAACTTCGATCTCACTAGGTACTGCATAGTTAAAATTTTCAATAAACCCGAAAAGGTTAAGTTCAGCAGTAGTAGGCTCAGGGAAAACATTACCTTGCGGTAATCCCTTACTGTTAACAAAGTTTTCTAAACGACGACTATATTTGTTAAATTCTTCGAGAAGAGTGCGATATAGTTCGTAAAGATCCTTTACTTCAGTATCTCGTTCTAGTAGTTTAATGCTTTTAAAGAAATCACTTTTACTGATATCTTGTTCTAACTTTAAACTAGGCGTAAAAAAGCTAAGGTCTAGATTAAGAGTATTTGTTCCTAACACAAGGATTCTCCAAATACATTAGATATGTATATTGTTAAATAAAAATAAGAGTACAAAAGTGTGCACAAAAAAACGTTGGTATATGTATATTTTTAGACAAACAAAAATCAAAAAACTCCTAAAATTATCGGACATCTTTGTTTTTGTTTCCTTTATTATACTAGTTTTTTTGCCGTAAATTGTTGAAAAATCAATCTTTACGATGTTCTTCTTTCCATTGTTTTATGTACTCTAAGCGTTGCTTAATACGAGCTTCATTCCCCTGAGTTGTAGGGTAATAATAAACATGATCCTGAATACTTTCCGGACGCGTAGACATGCTCGTTAGTTTGTCCTGATTATCATGAGCATACTCATATCCTTTACCATAGCCCAGATCTTTCATAAGGTTGGTAGGAGCATTGCGAATATGTAAAGGAACAGGCTCATTATAGGTTTTACGTATATCTTCTTTTACTGCTTTACAAGCCATATAGGCTGCATTGGACTTAGTGGTCACGGCTAGATAAATCACACACTGAGTAAGGTGAACATTACACTCAGGCATGCCAATTAAACGACAAGCTTCCATAACGTTAACTGCTAAATTTAAAGCGCTATTATCCGCTAGCCCTACATCTTCACTAGCAAAGCGTACTAAACGGCGAGCAATATATAAAGGATCTTCCCCAGCTTCGAGCATGCGTCCTAACCAATAAATTGAAGAATCTACATCGCTATTGCGCATAGATTTATGTAAAGCTGAAATGAGATTATAGTGTTCTTCACCATCTTTATCATAGTAAGCAATTTTACGTCCTAATAATTCTTCGAGCAAAGAAGGAGGTATAGTAACTTCATTACCTTGTTTATTGCCATTTAAAACGAGCATTTCTAGGGTGTTCAGAGCATTACGAGCGTCACCATGCGAGAAAACGGCAATTTTATTTAGGGTTGTAGAGTCGATATTAATTACTAGGTCAGGAAAGGCGTTGCTTGATTTTAAAGTCTTTTCTAGTAAAGCAACTATATCTTCTTGACCAAGAGGTTTTAGGACAAAAACTTTAGTACGCGATAAAAGAGCCGAGTTTACTTCAAAAGAAGGGTTTTCGGTTGTTGCCCCAATTAGGATAATACTTCCTTTTTCCACATAGGGTAAAAAGGCATCTTGTTGAGCTTTATTAAAACGATGAATTTCATCGATAAAGACAATAGTGCGTTTGCCATGCTGACGATCTATTTCTGCTTGATTCATAAGATTACGAATTTCTTTAATGCCATGCATTACCGCAGAAAAGTTAACAAAATGCGAGCGAGTTTGTTTGGCAATAATTTGAGCTAGAGTAGTTTTACCCACCCCTGGAGGTCCCCAAAAAATTAACGAAGATACTTGATCCTTGTTAATCATTTCTCGCAAGAATTTACCTTCTCCAATTAAATGTTCTTGCCCAACTATATCATCTAGCGTTTGTGGACGAATGCGACTGGCTAGGGGAGCATTAAAGTCAGAGTCGTTTGCAGTAAGTTCTTGATCTGTAAAAAGTAATATTTGTTCCATACTTTTCTCACTATTTTGTATGTAGTTTTTCCAGCTCAAGCAAGTAAGCTTTTTTCTCTACCCCAAAAGCATAGCCTCCAATTTTTCCGTTAGCGTTAATAACGCGATGACAAGGAAAAACAAGAGGAAGAGGATTTTGGGTATTAGCATTGCCAACGGCACGACAAGCATTAGGTTTGCCTAGGCTCTGGGCAATTTGCTTGTATGAGCGTACTTGACCATAAGGAATTTTTTGCAACTCTTGCCAAACTTGCTTAGCAAAATCTGTGCCTCTCAGTTCATAAGCAAAAGTAAAGGTTTTGCGTTTGCCTGCCAAGTATTCTTCGATCTGTTGATAAACTTGATCGGTTAGAGGTGTTTTTCTTCCTTGGTTTGAGCAATGCTCTTCTAATGTAAGAGCGACAACCAGATGCTCATCATAGTAAATTTTAAGATAACCTAATTGGCAAGAATATACAGCAAAATTAAGTTCTTCTTTGGCAATCATAGGTAACTCTCAGATTTAAAAAAGAGAGTTAAACCTAATTAACCCTCTGTTAAAGTAAACTACTTGCTTTTTCTTAATAGCGCTACACTTTCAACATGTGGTGTTTGCGGAAATTGATCAAATAAAGCTAAATGCTCTATGTTATAGCCATGTTTTTGGCTTAAATATTGTAAGTTAGGCATTAAAGTATGCGGATTACAACTAACATAAATTATTTGCTCATATTTACTAATCATATCACAAGAGGCATTATCTAACCCAGAGCGAGGTGGATCAACAAATACAGTCTCAAAGTCGTAGCTATCTAAATCTATATGCTCAAGACGTCTAAATGGACGTACTTTTTGCATAGCTTGAACAAATTCTTCGGCAGAAATACGCCCTACTTGAACGTTTTCTATGTGGTTTTGGGCAAGGTTTTTACTCACAAAATCTACTGCCTGCTTATTAACTTCTGTAGCTAGAACTCTACGTCCTGTTTTAGCTAGTACCATGGTAAAGTTACCTACACCACAATAAAGCTCAAGAATATCTTTATCGCTATGAGAGTTTTTAGCAACATATTCGAGCATAAGCTGGTTAATTTCGGCATTAGGTTGCGCAAAGCTGTTTTCTGCTTGGTAGAGATAAATATCATTACCTAGCACCGAAAACTTTTCTTGAATGTAATTCTTGCCGACAAGAATTTTACTTTTACGAGCACGCAGAATTACATTAATCTCTCCCTCAGTAAAGTTCTTACTAAGTAAAAAGTTTTGTAACTCTTTAGCTTTTTCTAAATCGCTTCCTTCTTGCTCTAAAGGACGGTGGAACAATAGACTTACTATTGCATGACCTGTGGTCGTAGTCATATATTCCACTTGGAAAAGTTTGTAGGAAAAAGTGTAATTGTTATTACAAAACTCTTCTACAGCCACCATTAATTGATTAATTAAAGGGGTAGCTATAGCAAATTCTCCATTACAAAAAACACGTTCTTTAGTTTGAGCATCATGGGTGTAGTGGCGTACTTTATTGTTATCATGGTAGATAGCAAATTCAGCTCGCATACGGTAACCCGATTGTTTACCTGAAAAAACGTCAAGTTTTTCAGGATTATATTGCGGAATAAACTCTTGAATTAAATTTTTAAAAGCTAAAATTTTATTTTCTAACAACATATACAAAGAAAAGGTGGGCAAATCCCACCTCTAGATTAATTATTCGATTCCTTCATCAAAAATAACATTATTTCCATCAGCAAGGATGTATACACGTTTAACTTCAGTGATTAATCTTTGATATTTTAACCAAGTTTTTTCAATGAAAGATAATTCGCCAGCAAAGTCTTCAGGATTTGCAACTACATCCACAAAGTGTTTTTCTAAATCAGTTTGTGGTTGTGCTTTACCTGTTGCTAGAGCAGAAAGACGTGTACCAAAATCTTCTAATACTTCTGACTCATGAATAGTGTAATCCCCTGAACGGCTAAAACCATGTGGGTAATTTTTATCGTCATAGTATTTTTTTTCGCGGATAAAACCTGTTTCCATTTTATTCACCTATCAATAAATTATATGCGCTAAAAGTATACAACATTTTGCATGAAATTTCTGCATTTACTGCAGAAAAAATTTTTAATACTTATTTGTCACAGATTGTTTAAAGCTATTTTTTTCTCGTTGCGTTTGGTTATAAAAGCCCATAACTAAACCAAAGGTTACACAAAGGCTAACAAAAGAGGTACCACCATAGCTCACAAAAGGTAAAGGAACGCCAACTACAGGCAGGAGTCCAGATACCATACCAACATTTACAACGACATAAATGCTGAGAATAAATCCTTGTGAGGCACATAGGAGTTGGGCAACCTTGTTAGTGGCAATAGTTGCTAACCAGAACATACGAAGAATAAGAAAGAAAAACAAACTGAATAAAACTGTAACGCCAACTAAACCTAATTCTTCAGAGAGTACCGAGAAAATAAAATCGGTATGTGCTTCTGGTAAAAAGTTAAGTTGAACTTGCGTTCCTTGCAAAATTCCTTTGCCCGTTATTCCCCCAGAGCCTATGGCTATTTTTGATTGATTAACATGGTAACCAGCTCCAAGGGGATCGGCGTCGGGATTTAAAATAGTTAGCACTCGCACTTTTTGGTAATCATGCATGCCATATTCCCAGAATATAGGAGCTATAACTATTAAAGCGATAATCCCTACAATAATTATACGCCAAGACAGACCTGCAAGAAAAATTACTACTAGCCCAGATAGAGCAACTAGAATAGTTGTCCCTAAGTCAGGTTGTAGAATAACTAGACCACTTGGGATAGCTACGGCTAAACTAGAAATAATTAAGCGTCGCCAATTCATAGGACCTTCTTGCTGCCCTAAAAAGCAACTTAAGTAGACAGGAACTGCCAACTTAGCTAACTCTGAAGGTTGGAATCTTATTCCGATATTGAGCCAGCGCGTTGCCCCTTTACTAGTTATACCAAAAATTAAAGTGAGAACTAGGAGTAAGCAAGTAAAAGCAAGAAAGGGTAAGGCAAAACTTTGCACTATGGAGTATTTTATATTGGCAACAATAAAAATAACGCCTAACCCTAAAAGAACTTGAACTATTTTACGATCCATATAGCCAATACTACCGCTAGTGGCAGAATATACCATTAAAGTACCATATCCTGCCAAAGCTATAATTATGGCTAGGGTAATAAAATCTAAGTTCGAGAAAAAACTAAAGAACTTTTTGAGTAA
The DNA here is from genome assembly GCF_003585925.1 of Psittacicella melopsittaci. GTDB lineage: Bacteria > Pseudomonadota > Gammaproteobacteria > Enterobacterales > Psittacicellaceae > Psittacicella > Psittacicella melopsittaci. The sequence goes on along the minus strand of NZ_NRJH01000018.1, from coordinate 5,486 downwards.
TGACATATTTATTCCTGCTTCTCAACTTGACATGCTTGTCCTGGTTGAGAGAGCTGTTGTAATTGATACACATCATTAAGATTTACTTGAACGCCTAGAGCTTCAAGATCGGCAATAGCATAGTTTTGTACTTGACTACAGCTTAGCTCTTTATTAAGGTGAGGTAAGCGAGTATTTATGTAATAGTCAAGTACTTGGCGAGCTATAGGACCTGCTACTCTACCCCCGCCTCCTCCATTTTCAACCACCATGGCTACAGAGACTTCGGGATTGTCATAAGGGGCAAAGGCTATATACAGAGCATGGTCATGGAGAGCCTTATTAAGATCTTGAGCACGGTAGTTACCCCCATTTAAACTAAATACTTGGGCAGTACCTGATTTACCCCCCGAAGAGTAATTGGTTCCTGCAAAGGCTGCTAGACCTGAACCGCCGCGTTCATGGTTAACCCCATACATCCCCTTAAGTACGTCATTCCAGTAACTGGCACGTGCGTCAGTAAAAATATAGGAAGAGTTAGTTAAAGTTGGGAAAATGCTCGTCGAGTGATCTGCATTATTTTTTACTTGATCAAGCACTAAATAAGGCGAAGTTACTTTGCCTCGATTAAGGAAAATATTTAAAGCATGCACTAATTGAATTGGCGTTGCCGAAAAATATCCTTGTCCAATTCCTACAGGTGGAGTATCCCCTAAAACCCAAGGACGTTTAAAGCGTTGCATTTTCCACGCCTCGGTTGGGTAGTTTGCCGAAGACTCTTCTCCTATATCTATACCAGTTTTACTACCAAAACCAAATTGGGTCATATAGCTTGCCATGCGATCTATTCCCATACGATAGGCGAGGTCATAGAAGTAGGTATCTACAGACTCAACTATGGCTTTATGTAAGTCTACGCGACCATGTCCAGTTCTTAACCAGTCACGATATCTTTGGTTAGTTCTTGGTAAAATCCAGTAGCCTGGATCCCAAATGGTAGTATTAGAAGTAATAAAACCACTTTCTAGACCTGTAAAAGCAAAAAACGGTTTAATTGTTGACCCAGGTGGGTATACCCCCATGGTTGCACGATTGTATAAAGGCTTATCATGGTCATAGAGAAGCTCATTATAATTAGTTGAACTAATTCCCCCTACAAAAAGGTTAGCATCATAAACAGGCATACTAACTAGAGCCAGAATTTCTGAAGTGCGAGGGTCGGAAACAACAATTGCTCCTTTTTGCTCTTTTAAGAGGCTTTGAGCGTAAATTTGTAAAGGTAAATCTATAGACAAGCGCAGGTTATTGCCGCTTATAGGCTCTTTGGTGTCTATGGTTTTAAGAATATTCCCTGTAGAATTAACCTCAACTGAATCATAGCCTACAGTGCCTAGGAGCTGGGTTTCATAGGATTTTTCAATTCCTATTTTACCAATTTGCGTCGAACCTGTATAGTTTGCTCGCGCTTGTTCATCAAGAGAACGAATATATTCATTGTCACGGCTATTAATCGAGCCTACATAACCGAGAATATGCGGTAAAGCAGTACCAAAGGGATAATAGCGCGTATAAATAGGCTCGATACTTATATCATCAAGGCGGTATTTATTAACCATGATTTTAGCTATCTCTTCTTGACTGAGATTGCTTTTTAATAAAGTAGGAGCTCGGAATAAGTTATTACGTTTGTTAGTTAAAAATTTACTATAATCATCCTCGGTTAAAGGGATAATTTGTTGTAGCTTTTCAAAGTCTTGTCGTGCTTTACGGTTACTTACAGGAAGAATATAAACCCCATATTCTTGTTTATTGAGGGCTAGACCTATCCCATTGCGGTCAGTAATAATTCCTCGTGCCGGTGGCTTAGGAATAATTTTAATATAGTTATTATTAGAAGATAATTCATATTTTTTATTTTCATAAACTTGAAGAACAAAAATATGAAAATAAACCGCACCAAGTAAAGCCGTAATTACAAAGAAAATCAGCCATGATCTAAATAAAAATGATCTTTTGCTTAGCTTTAAAAGATAAGAGGCAGGAAGATTCTTTGCTTTTTTGTCACGTTTTTTAAAAGAAAACTTGTTATTTGATTTTAAGAATGAAGCGTCACGCTTTTTCATTGGTTATAATTTTTACGTTTCAAGGCTAATATATTATTTATGGCTTGGATTTTCGATTAGTCAAGTGTTATATTATAATAAAAATGACTAGGCTAATAAAGTTTATTATTTTTAATAAAGTTGTTATAATCAACATGAACAAATAATAATCTAAAGGAATTTTAATGTCAGAAAAAGAAAATTACACTAAACATGGAGAGAATGTAACTCTGCATGAAGAAAATATTAACGTTTCAGGAACTGCCGATGTAACTGCACAACAAACAGCTAAGATTAATAAATCTAATATCCAGGCTGGTAAAGGTGTGAATATTAAAGGCGGTAGTGTTAATATTCAAGGTAGTTCAATTATTTCTGGTGGTAATGTAGTTATTTCAGGGCAAAATGTTGTGCTCAATGGTGCTACTATTACTAGTGACAATAATTTAGAAATTAATTCCCAAACCACTGAAGTAAGTAACGAAGTTAGTTTAACTGCTGCTAAGGCTAAACTAAAAGGGGAAAACTTAAACATTACTGATAATTCTAGCTTAAATATTAAAGCTAAAGAATATCAAGAAGAAGTAGAAAATAAAAACCTTGGCAAAAACTCAGAGTTCAAGGTAGACAAAGATTAAGCCAAAATAAAAAAAGTAGAGTTAGAGTGAAATCAACTCTACTTTTTTATTTGCAAAGCTTTAGCTCGTTTAAAAATAGTTAAGTTTTTCGTTTTAGCAGTGGTATAATTTACAACTGTAGGTTGAATAATCTTCTACTTAATATTTAGGTGAGGTTTTAAATATTAACTAGCAGAATTATTTCTTTTCAGCAATTTTATTGAATCATTTTTTTATGAAAATTAAAACTCGTTTTGCTCCAAGTCCAACAGGCTTTTTACACATAGGTGGTGCTCGTACCTCTTTATATTCATGGTTATATTCTCGTCATAACCAAGGTGAATTTGTTTTACGTGTTGAAGATACAGATTTTGAACGTAACTCAGAAGAGGCGACGCAAGCTATTATTGAAGCCATGGAATGGTTAGGTATGGGATATGATGAAGGTCCTTACTTCCAATCTAAACGTATGGATCGTTACGCTCAAGTAATTGATAAAATGTTAGAAGAAGGTACAGCATATCGCTGTTACTGCTCTAAAGAACAATTACAAGCAGATAGAGAAAGACAAGAAGCAAATAAAGAAAAACCTAAATATGTAGGTCGTTGTCGTCACTTAAGTGCTGCAGAGCAAGACCCAACAAAACCTCACTGTATTCGTTTTAAAAACCCAGAAACAGGTGTGGTTACCTTTGATGATGCTATTCGTGGTCCTATTTCATTTAATAATGAAGAGTTAGATGACTTTATTATAGCTCGTACCGATGGTACTCCAACTTATAACTTCTGTGTGGTTGTGGACGATTACGATATGGGGATTACCCATGTAATTCGTGGTGAAGACCATATTAATAATACACCACGTCAAATTAATGTACTCGAAGCTATTGGCGCACAAATTCCAACCTATGCTCACGTATCTATGATCAATGGTCCAGACGGGAAAAAACTTTCTAAACGTCACGGAGCAGTTAATGTAATGCAATTTAAAGCAGATGGTTACTTACCAGAAGCAATTATTAATTATATTGCCCGTTTAGGTTGGGGTCATGGTGACCAAGAAATTTTCTCACGTGAAGAATTAGTTAAGTACTTTGACATTCACAGTGTAAGTAAAAACCCTTCTTCATTTGACTATGCAAAATTAAATTGGTTAAATCAGCATTATATGCGCGAGCTTTCAGCTCAAGATCTAGCTTTTAAAGTACAAGACTTTGCGAACTATGATGTTAATAGTAAAGCAACGGCTCCTTTTGCTCAAGTAGTTACGCTATTTGTTGAGCGTTGCCACACTTTAAAAGAAATTGCAGATCAAGCTGCTTATATTTATACTCCAGTTGAGCAAATCGATCAAGCTGCAGGAGCAAAACACTTAAAAGATGCTAATGTTCTTGCTGTGTTAAAAGAAAAACTAGCTACAGTTAGCGAACAAGAGTTTACCGCTGCATTTGTCCACCAAGTAATGCAAGATACAGCTGCAGAGTTAGGTTTAGGTATGGGTAAAGTAGGTATGCCTTTACGTGTAGCTGTAACAGGTCAAGGTCAATCTCCTTCAATTGATGCTATTGCTGCTTTTGTTGGTCAAGGCGAAGTATTAGCTCGTTTAGATCAAGCAATTGAGTGGATTAAAAATTATCAAGTAGCCTAGTAATGAAGTTTAAGCTCTTTACTTTAGATTATGTAGCAATGAGCATGGGGCGAAAAGTACTTACGCAAATTTTATTATTTATTGTAATAGGGCTTTTGCTTATTTGCTCAAATCTAGGATATATTCCTTTAATGCTCTATAAAGAGCCTTGGGCTCTTATATATCCCTTGCTAAGTTATGCCTTAGCAATTGGGGCTGTAGTGTATCTCCTTTTTTACTTTCTCCCTAGCATGGATACTATGCCAGAAAAAGAGTATGGTTTTAGATTCCAAGCTTCGCGTACTCTAATAGGTTTTGCCGTTATTATAGCTGCTAACCTTTTAGTTATGCTTATAACAGGGGTAGATAGTACCGAAAACCAAAGTATTATCGAAACGCAGTTTAAGACCTTTGGACCAGGCTTTGCCATTCTGGTAATTTTTGGTGCTCCAATTCTTGAAGAACTTATCTTTCGTAAATACTTAATGTCGTATTTATTTAGAGGACATCAGGTTGGTATATTTTGTTCAGCATTATTTTTTGCCATTATCCATCAAGTGGCCAATATCGAACAGCTTTTAACATATCTAGCCCCTGGACTAGTTTTAGGTTACCTCTTTTATAAATACCAATCTTTGTCTATAAATATTAGCCTGCACATATTAGTTAATTTAATTGCGAGCATTTTATTTTTTACGACAAAATTTTAAGCGAAAAAAAGACTCCATAAATAGGGGTCTTTTTTTATTTTTAGCCAAATTTATGGGCAAAAGTTCGCTAATTTCGAGGGTAATAACCTAGTAAAGTGTAGGGGAATAGCGTTTTTTAGCGATTTTTTGGGTATTTTTTCAACAAAAGAAAAGATCTCACATTTGCAAACTTTTAGAGATAAATAAATAATCTGCTCTAAGAATTTACCCAGAAAAAGGGTTTAATTATTAAGTAGTTAGAGTTTTATTTAAGCGAAAGTTAACATAAAAATAACAAAAGCGGGAGCTAAATTTAAGCCTGTTGCAAAAGAAAAGATAAATTTAGTTTAAAAAAAAATATAAAAAAAAAGTTGCTAAAAGTAGAGACATTTTTATATAAAAAGGATAAAATAAAAATATAAATTGAATGGTTAAAATTGTATTATTAATACTAATTAGGACTATCTTCAAC
>NZ_NRJH01000017.1 GCF_003585925.1 Psittacicella melopsittaci | reverse complement strand
ATACTCTAAAGAATACTTATTTAGGAATGTTACAAATAGTACTTTATCTTTCCTTGGAAGTAAACTTTATAGTAGCCATGTAAATAGTGTTCTTGGCTTTAAGAACACGTTTGCAGATAAAGCTATAGCTAAGACTTTAAATAAGTTTAAGCATATAGCTGCAGCAGGAAATGTTTATCTTAAGTTAGATGAATTAAGATTATACACTTCAATAAATCCTGCTGAACAAGTAGAGGAAATAAATACCTTTACAACCCCCATTAAAAGTTCGGTTAAGAAAACAAGTAACCAACCTCAATTAAGGTTTGCTGGATTTAGTAAAGACTGGAATAGGACTAAACTAGGAGATCTTGTAAGAATTACGACTGGTAAGGTTAACTTAAATGAAGCTGATGAAAATGGTAAGTATAACTTTTATACCTGTGGTATTAAAGTTTTAAAAACAAATTCATATGCATTTGAAGGACCTGCGATAACTATTGCGGGTAATGGTTCAATTGGTTTTATGCAGTTAGTTGATGGAAAGTTTAATGCTTATCAACGAACATATGTATTGCAAGATTTTAAAGCAGATCGTGGTTTTCTATTTAATGTAATAAATAAGCCTCTAGATAAGAAAATTAAAATGGAATCTAGAGTTGGTGTTATTCCATATATAGTTCTTGATATGCTTACTGATCTGCACTTTTACTTACCTGAAGAAAGAGAACAACAAAGAATAGGTAGCTTCTTTAAAGACGTTGACAATAAAATTAATAGTCTACAAAATGCCTTATCTAAATCAAAAGAACTAAAACGAACCTTAATTTCTAAGCTATTAGTTGTACAAAATAATTCACAACCAGAATTAAGGTTCTCTGGTTTTAATAAGTATTGGAAAAAAGGAGAGCTTGACTCTATATTTGATGACTTTAAGATTGGAAGGATAGATAATATTTCAAGGTTAAGTCAAGAAAAGACTGAAGAATTTAGGTATCCTGTTTATAGTTCCAAAACTTCTAATAATGGTATTTGTGGCTATTTTGATACTTATTCATTTGAAAATTCAATTACTTGGACAACTGATGGTGAGTATGCTGGAGATGTAAAATATAGAGAAGGTAAGTTTCAAGCAAGCATACATTGTGGAATTATGATCTCTAGTAGAGGGTATTCTTGTGTTAGTATTGCTGAAATGTTAAACAAAATAGTTTATAGACATGCGACAAGAGCAAATATACCAAGAGTTAGCATGGGGACGCTAAAACAAATAGTGATATCTTACCCAGAAGAAATTGAAGAACTCCAAAAGTTAAATTGCTTATTTACGGACATTAATAATCTAATTTCTACTTATGAAGTTACTTTAGAGAATCATAAAAAACTCAAACAAGCTCTTGTACAAAGGATGTTTGTTTAATCTTTACATAAAAGTCCTCAACACTTTGTGTTGGGGACTTATTTATATTGCAGAAAGAATTAAAGAGGCGTTTTCTGTATTAATGATATTTATTTCGGTTATAATATTTACTATTGTTACTTATAAAAAAAGAGCTCAAAAGAGCTATAGTCTCAAAACTTAAGAAATTATTATGACAAAACAGATTATACAGGGTACTTTACCTAGTTTTACTGGGTATAGTGGACCTTGGGTAATAGAAAAAATGAAGGAGTTCTTCATAAAAACTACCCAAGGACAGGTGCTTACAGTGCCTAAAGCCAACACTATTTTAGCCCCTATATATATATCCGTTCCAATCATTAGAAGATATAGATAATGGGGTCTCAGGATACTCTAAAGAATACTTATCTAGGAATGTTAAAGATAATACTTTATCTTTCCTTGGAAGTAAACTTTATAGTACCCATGTAAATAGTGTTCTTGGCCTTAGGAGCACGTTTGCAGATAAAGTGATAGCAGGAGATAATAGAAAGTTAGGGGTATTAAGATTAAGTATTCCAACTGATCCTGCTGAGCAAAAATACAGTGACCTCTATCTAGAGATTTATAATCAGGTAGCATCTCAAGAAAAATCTTTAAATTCTTTAATATCTACTAAAACTACAGTTAGTAAAAAAGTAGATGAGCCAGAATTAAGGTTTCCTGAGTTTACAGGTAAATGGAAGAGTTTTTATCTTTCAGAAGTGCTAAAAGAAAGAAATGAACAGCGAGTTCAAGATGAGAATTTTCCTTTAGTTTCGTTTACTGTGGAAAAGGGAGTAACGCCAAAAACAGAGAGATATGATCGTGAGGCTCTTGTTGTTGGTGATAAAGTAGCAAAAAAATATAAGGTAACTTACTTTGGTGATCTTGTCTATAATCCGGCTAATTTGAAATTTGGAGCTATAGCTTTAAATCTTTATGGAACTGCAGTATTTTCACCAATTTATGTTACGTTTGAAGTAAGTAAAAAGCACAATAATTTTTTTATTATAAACTCAATTACTCGTTATGACTTCCTTCAAAGACTTCTTATGTTTCAAGAAGGTACAGTATATGAACGTCAAGCAGTTAAACCTAAAGTACTACTAGCTCATACTTGTAAATTACCTAGTCTAGATGAACAACAAAAAGTAGGTAACTTCTTTAAAGAGATTGATAAAAAAATCAATCATCTAGAAAAAACCTTAACAGTTACCAAAGATCTTAAAGAGGCTTTAACTTTTCAATTATTTACTAATAGCCCTTCTTATCCTAGATTAAGATTTAGTGGTTTCTCAGGAAAATGGTTATCTTCAACCTTATCAAAGTTCTTAAAAGTTCCTAAACAAGAAAAAGTCAAATTACAATCTATAGATCAGCTTATTACAGTAAAGCTTCAATTAAAAGGCGTGGTTCCTTCTTCAAGATATAACATTGACCCTAAATCCAATACTCAATACTATAAAAGAAAAGCAGGTCAGTTAATTTACGGTAAGTTAGATTTCTTTAATAGAGCCATAGCAATAATTCCACCTGAATTTAATGGAAGAATAACTACTAAAGACGTACCTTCATTTGATATCAAAAATATCGATTCTAAATTCTTATTAGAAAATATAGGTAGAGAGTCATTTATAAATTCAAAACTCAAGTTTGGAAATGGTGGTAGAAAAGCTAAAAGGATTTCAGAATCTGATTTTTTAAGTTTCGAAATTTATACACCTTCATTAGAAGAGCAACAAAAGATCGGAAATTTCCTTACTGAAGTAGACCAATTGATCTCAGCCTACCAAAGATCTCTTGATCAGCATAAAAAACTCAAAAAAGCTCTTGTACAAAGAATGTTTGTTTAAGTTGCTCTAAATTTGAGCTATGCCTCTTAAATAAATTTGTAAATGATTTATAAAGCAATTAATCCGCAGAGGTTGTCCCCTGCGGATTTTTTGTTTTCTAGTTTCAGACTTTTATCATAAAAAAATGCCCCGAAGGGCATTCGCATTACATAGAAAAGGAATCACTTTTTAGAGTATCAAATTGGAGAGCATTACTTATGTTCTGCCCATACCTCAGCGGCAATCTCATTGATGAGGCGAATTTTATTCCATTGCTCTTCTTCAGTCAGTTTGTTACCTTCTTCCGTAGAAGCAAAGCCACACTGACAACTTAAGTAAAGATTGTCTAATGGAACATATTCGCTAGCTTGCTGAATTCTTTGTTTAATCGCTTCTTTATCTTCAAGCGTTGGTGTTTTAGAAGTAACTAAACCTAATACAACTTTTTTACCTTCTGGTAATTGTGCTAAAGGACTAAAGTCACCTGCACGTTCAGTATCAAATTCTAAGTAGTAGCCGTCAACATCTTCTTTAGCAAAAAGAGTGTCTGCTACAGTGTTGTAACCACCTTGAGCTGCCCAGTCTGATTGGAAGTTTCCACGACAAACATGAGTATTAATTACTAGGTCTTCTGGCCAAGGTTGTTGTAAGAGAAGATTGTTTACCGCAAGGAATTCTTGTTTTAGAGTATCACGTAATTCTTGAGCTTTGCTTGGATCACCAGCAATGCGACCAAGAAGTTGATCATCTACAATAGCTCCCCATGTACAATCATCAAGTTGAAGATTGCGACAACCTGCAGCGTATAAATCATCAATCACTTGTTTATAAGCTTTTGCTAGGTCAGCAAAAAGTTCTTCTTTAGTTTCATAGTGACTATAAAGATTTTCTACATGCTGAGGATCACGAATTAACTCAAAATAAAGTTGAGCTGGAGCAGGAATGGTTTGACGAGCTACATGCTCCTCATCGGCTAAACTATGTAGGAATTTAAAGTGCTCAACAAAAGGATGGTTTTCGCCACTAACTTTACCAGATAACTCAGCTGAGTCAGCTTTAGTCACCGTAGAGTTAAAAACATATCCCGTTTGAGCTTGAGTATGTTCTACGCCGTTTAGTCCCCAGAAAAAGTCTAAATGCCAATATGCGCGACGGAACTCACCATCTGTTAAGTTTTTTAAGCCAAGTTCTTTTTGCTTAGCTACTAAGTCCCTAATCGCTTGGTCTTCAATTGCAGTTAATTCTTCGCGAGTTAACTGTCCAGCATTGAATTTTTCTCTTGCTTCAACTAATACTTGTGGGCGTAAAAACGAACCTACGTGATCAGCACGGAATGGAGCATGTGATTTTGTCATATATCTAGTCCTTAAAAAGTTTATTGTTTTATTGATTGAAAATCTTAATCTAAGAGTTGTTAAAAAGTTTTATAGGATGCCAATTAAAAAATAAGTAAGAAACGAAAAAGTTTTTGAGAGTTTTTTATTTTGCCAATTATGATTATCTGTTTATAAAAGGAGTTACTTTTAATTTTTATAGAAAAGACGTCTATATTTATCTGGAGTAAAAAAATAACAAGCTTGCTGCCTGTATCATGCCTGTTAGATCTGTTTTGCTAAGTTTATAGATTTTTATTTTTGCTTTGTTTTAATTTTTTATTTTGTTTTGGTTATAACTTTATTCTAGCATATATTTACGTCTATTTGTCAAATTATTTTTAAAAACATTTTAATTTATTTAAAAATATACGAAAATACGAGGATATTTGAGCCTATTTAGGCTAAAAAAAGGTAAAAATAATTACCCTATAAATATAAAGAAGTAAAAAAATAAGTAATAATACAGAAAAAAATTACTCCTTAATTACCCCTTAATTAACCTTTAATTAACCCTTGCTTGGTTATAGGTTAATTATTTAAATTAGTGATTAACTTAATCCATTATCTCCTATTAAACTAAAAAATCCTTTTCTTGCTTCCCGAATCTCTCAAGTGTTGAACAAAAAAAATTAATTCCCCTGAGTTAATAGTCACAATTTTTGTGTAACAATAGATTTTTGTCTAAAAAATTACTCGCCTAAATTAGGCGAGTTTTTAGGTATTACATAATAGAAATAAAAAGTTTACCTTAAAAGCTTGCAAAGTCCTTGCAAATGGTATAAAGTATGTTTATATGGGTAATTCCATTACTAAGTAATAAGTCTCACCTTTATGTAACCTTAAGAGTTCTTTTACTTAGTCCAAGTCTAAGTTTGGCATTAGCTTAACTCTTAGTTTGTCCCTGAGAATTGAGTATAACTTAATTTTAGATTTGTCTTCCGCAATTTAGTCGTAACTAAGTAGGTTTTTCGTATTTTTCTGTGCTTAGCTTATCTAGATTGTTAGTCTAACCGGTTCTGTTTTAGGACCACTAATCAAGCAGTCAGAGCTTAGGTTCTACTACCTGATGAAAAAGAGGAATGAGCCGTTGTACGGGCATGCCAATTATCTCAAGTTCTCCCTAGTTTGTTGCTAGGTCGGGAACTCACGCCTGTATCTCTCTTTCCAACCCGCAAGAGTTTCTTCCAGTAATTTGAAAATACGGTGATTGATTTTATTAATTATTTAATAAAACCCAAATAATTTTGTGGTATCAAGCCTATTTTCAGACTTTCTTTTCCTTCAATTATTTGCTTCACCATTTGTTCTTTACTGTTAGCACCCTTAGTGTGTCCATTTTTCATAAGGGAGTAGCCTTTGCCTCTGGAGGCGGAGTAATATTCTTATGACTTATGCAATTGCTGTTCAGGATTTAAACCTTATCTATCCTAATGGACATCAGGCGCTAATAGACGTAAATTTTAACCTCGAATCAGGTAGTGTTTGCGCTTTAATCGGCATGAATGGTTCAGGTAAGTCAACGCTGTTTAAATCAATTCTCAATTTAGAAAAAGTGACAACAGGTAAAATTTTAGTAAGTGGCAAGCCTGTTGCTCAAGCTATTCAAGATAATTTAATTGCCTATGTGCCACAAATAGATGCTATAGACTACGACTTCCCCATTAGTGTCTATGAGGTAATTATGCAAGGGCGTTATGCCAAAATGAATTTCATGCGTCATGCTAAAGCTGAAGACAAGGCAATTGTCCAGCAGGTTGCCCAACGTATGCAAATTGAACCCCTCTTAAAAAGGCAAATTGGGGAATTATCAGGGGGGCAGAAAAAGCGTGTCTTTATTGCTCGTGCTTTAGCCCAACAAGCCCAGATTATTCTTCTTGATGAACCTTTTACGGGAGTAGACATAAAAACCGAAGATCAGATTATTCGTCTTCTTCCTGAGTTAGCTCAAGAAGGTAAAACGATTTTAATTTCTACTCACAACCTAGAGCGTATAACTGATTATTGTGATAAAACTTTAATGATTTATCGCACAGTTCTCTTTTTTGGTAAAACATCTGAAGTCTTCAACTCGGCAAATATTGAAGCTACCTTTAATCCAGCTGTGGTAAAAAACTAGGGGGTACAGATGATAGATTATCTTTACTCTTTAGTTCTCGAGCCCTTACAATACCAGTTCATGATTAACTCATTACTGGGTGTAATCTTTATTTGTTTTGCTTGTGGTATAGTGTCGCCCTTTTTAATTCTTAAAGGTTGGTCATTATTTGGGGATGCCCTATCGCATGGGGTGTTACCTGGAATTATTATTGCCATCTTTTTTGATTTTAATATTGCCATAGGTATTTTTGCCATGTCGTTGGTAGTGACCTTTGTGATTAACTATTTTCGTAATCACACTAATTTCCATGAACAAACGACCTTAGCTTATGTAACCAGTTCGTTTATGGGAATCGGCTTTTTACTCTACTACCTTCATCCTCCTGGCATTCGTATTAATGAGATTCTCTTTGGTAAAATGGTAGGCTTAACCACTGCTAATGTAATAGGTCTGGGTATTATTGCAGGGCTAATTTTCCTGATAATTTTTACTTGCTGGCGTACTATAGCCTTAATCTTCTTTGATAAGGTTTTTGCGCAAATTATTGGCTTAAGAGTAAGAATTTTTGAGTATGTCTTTTACATTCTCATTGCCATTACCATTATGAGCTCATTACGTTCGGTAGGGACTTTATTGGTAGTTTCCCTAGTAATAGTACCAGGTTCGATTGCCTATGTTCTTACTACTAATATGGTAAAAATGCTCTGGATTTCTAGTGTTTTTAGTGTAGTTACGGGAGTAATTGGTTTATTTATTTCTTACCATTACCACTTAACTACCGGGGCAACTATTATTACCATGCAGTTTGCTCTTTTCTTACTTGTATTCTTTAGCCAGTATTATCTGCGTGCCCTGCAGTTAAAACGTAAAGCTCGGAGCTTAGCTAAGGGGGGATTATAATGTTTGAGTTTTTCTATGATAACTTTATCGATCCTTTAAACTATGAGTTTTATCGTGTTGCCATAATTACAAGTATTCTAGTGTCTTTTTCAACGGCAATAGTTTCAGTAGTTGTGGTTAATAAAAACTGGGCCATGCTGGGCATGGGCTTATCGAATTCAGTATTTCCAGGCGTAGTTTTAGGTTCGCTCTTGCATATTCCCATGGCTATGACCATCGGAGCCTTTAGTACGGGGCTACTTTGTTTTTACTTAACGAACTTTATTTTGCATAACTCGCGCTTAAAAGCCGATGCCGCTCTAGGAATGTGCTACTCGTGCTTTTTTGCTCTAGGTTTACTGCTTTTAAGTTTTGTAAAAACTGAGTCGCATATTACCCATATTCTCTTTGGGAATTTACTAGGCGTAGAAGAAAGCGATTATTACGAATTACTGGTAATCAGTATTATTGTTTTACTCTTTGCTATCTTTAAGTTTAGAGATATTATTCTCTTTACTTTTGATCCTCTGCAATTTAAGATTCTTGGCATAGGCTATAAACGCTTTAATAACCTCATGCTGGTTATTTTAACGCTGACAATAATTGCTTCGTTACAAGCAATTGGGATTCTTTTAACCATTTCTTATTTAGTTCTCCCAGCAGTAACAGCACAATTAATTAGTAAGCGTTTAAGCCGAGTAATTATCTTGGGGATAGTAACTAACTTACTTTCGAGTTATATGGGCTTAAGTTTAAGTTATATTCTGAATATAGCAACCGGTCCAACTATAGTGGTAATGCAAACTTGCTTTTTCCTCTTAGCCTATATTTATCGTCGTCTAGCAAATTGGCATGTAAGACGTCGAGAAATAAAGAACTAAAACATTTGCCATGATTCTGTGCTTAAACTATAATAAAAATACAGAATTATAAGGCAATTACCGCTAGTAATCTTAGGTTACTAAGTAAGATGATGAAAAAATAAAAGTAGGCCTTATTAGGTCTACTTTTTTTAACTTTTAAGTAGGACAATGTTAAAGAATTTTAATGACTTATATTTGTTTTTGGTGGTAGTAAAATCAGGTGGCTTTACCGCTACAGCCAAAATTCTCAATATTACCACCTCAGCCGTTTCGCATGGGATTACCAATCTCGAAAAACGTCTCCAAACTAAACTCTTAAATCGCAGTACGCGTAGTGTTTCGTGCACCGAAGCTGGGCAACAGCTGTTTGACAGCCTTGAGCCCTTATATAGCAGTATTGAACAGCAACTCGAAGAGTTAGAACGCAGTGATTCTAAAGTTAGCGGTACCATTAGATTCAATGCCTCAGAAAACATTTGTAACTATGTTCTTTACCCTAAACTTGCCCAATATATGGCTGATAATCCACAGTTGAACTTTGAGTTTTATTGTGACTCTAATTTTATTGATATTATTGAGCATGGCTATGATTTTGGTGTAAGACTAGGCGAGGCATTAGCCCAAGGTATGGTAGCAGTGCAACTAACTCCACCTCTGCAAATAGCGATGGTGGCGAGTCCAGAATACTTAGCTAAACATGGTACGCCTGAAAGTGTGAGTGATCTTAATAACCATGTTCTGGGAGCTGTGTGTTTAGGAACCAAACGCCAATTATTAAACTGGGAATTCATTCAAAATCAACGCATTGTAAGTCCGCAATTAAACTATCGTATTAGAAGTAATAATTATGGTCTACTTAAACGTGCAGCTTTAGAGCATAAGTGTATTTTATGGGGTTTTAGAGATGAGTTTGCCCAAGAAATTGCGTCAGGGCAATTAGTTGAGCTCTTTACCGATATAGTGCCAACTTATGATCCACTATATTTATACTTTGCCCAAAACCGTTATAAGTCGCGAGCAAAACAAGAGATAATTGATCTTTTACGTTACAAAGAAAAGTAAATAACTAAACAACAAAAAAAAGAGTCGGGAAAATTTCCGACTCTTTTTTTATGCTGCCTCGGCATAAACTTGTTGAATTAATTCTTTGGCTTGCGTGGCAACTTTAGGATTAATACTTGCTAAGCTTCTAAAGTAAGCTAGGCTTTGTTCTTGGCTATAGCCGAGATTTTTTACCGCAAATAAATGTCCGCGTAATTGAGGTTGGACATTTTCTAAGGCAGCTAGAGTACTAACGGTAATTAGTTCGCGCTCTAAGGCTGGTAAGATTTCTTGGCGACTAAAAAGATAACCAAAAAGATGAGCTTTAAGGGCTGCATCTATACCCGCAAAGTTTTGTAAATAAGTAGGTACGGGCACTTTAAATAAAGTTGGAAAAACTTGTTCGCCCAGTTGATAGTAATCTACTTGCGGATCATAGGCCTTGCCTTGCGGAGTTGGTAAAGCTATGCCTTGATTAGCTAAAACTTGATCTAAAGTATTTAAGGCATTTATTGCCCGCGGAAAACCTGCATAGGCATATTGGTGCAGAAATACTTCTTGTATTTGCGACGGAGTAAAACCAGCCTCGAGAGCCGTGCTAATAGCTGAATCTAAAGCAATAAGTTCACCTCGGGCTGCAAAATAGGCCAGAGGAGCAAGGGCAAGATGTTGGGGATTTGGCATAGTAAAACTCCGAAAAAAAAAACTTGAGGCTTAGGTATAACTTGCTTCTAGCAAACTATAACTAAAACTCAGGTAAAATTATTTATTAAAGTTGTGCTCAAAGTTATTAGCAAGATAGTTGAGCATATATGCTTCTATATCTTGTTCTTTAGCTTTTATAAGTTCATTTACTTTGTCATCAGCTTGCATAAGTAACTCCAATATTTTTAAGGGGGTAAATTTAAAATACTCTATTTGTCAGGTAAAAGTCAAGAGAGAAAAATCTTGTAAGAAAAAAAAGAGGTAGGGGCTCTACCTCATATCAATTAAGCTTACAAATCAGATTAACGATATAAAGATATCTAATTAAATTATAAAAAATAATAAAGCTTTGATAAACCGCTTATTACTTACATGAGTATTGAATTTAATTCAAGAGTAGCCGAATACTTTTTCTTGTTGTAAGCAAAAGGCTAATTTTAACTCTTGCCCTTGAGTTTTTACCTTTGCAAGGAAAGGGCTAAAAGCTAAAAGAATAGGATCTATTACTAACAATTATTGCGCGACAATTTTTGTAAATGCTTGTTAATTAAATTATAGAGGGAAAAGGGCGTTTTGCTTAGAGGGCAAAAGTGAGATTTAATAGTGGGAATTTACAGTAATAAAAAAAGACCCATCGCAAGATGAGTCTTTTTTGCCCTGCTAAGCAAGGTCTTAAGTATAAATTCAGTACGAAAGCCGAACGGGCGTAGCCATCGTTCATTGAGAACCAATGTGATAAGAAGACCACGTATAACAGCTACTTGGCTTCTCTCACTTTAGTCCACTATGCAACAGGGAGTAAATCTAGGGAGTGAGAGCTTGCACTGAGGAATGACAGTGACGTGATCAAGAGTATAAGTATAGCCTCTGGGAATCTATGGTTCACGCACCGTCCAGTCTTTCTATACCTCTATTATACTCGGGTTAGCTTGCTTGTGCAAGTCTTGACAAATTAAAATTTTGTGCTACTAATGCGAGAGTTAAATACTTGATTTTTTAGAAAAATCAACTTATTATCGCCAAAAAAAAGAAAGTCCTTAACCTGAGGCTAAGGACATAATTTTTCTTAAGCAACTTTTTTGGCTACTTCATATAATTCATCTGGGAATTCGTGTTTTTGGTTATTAATTGCATCAACAATATCGTAATGCACTAATTGGTTATCACGAATACCTACACAACGACCTCTTTCCCCTTTGAGTAATAGGTCTACGGCAAATACACCCATACGCGTTGCTAAAATACGGTCAAAGCCTACAGGGCTACCACCACGTTGAATGTGACCTAAAATAGTAGCACGAGTTTCACGACCTGTGTGTCTTTCGATATCTTTAGCAAGTTGTTGTACATTAGTAGTGTGTTCTGCAACTACCACTAAACAGTGACGCTTACCTTCAACTGTAGAAGCTTTAATGCTATCTACAATTTCATCAAAGTGCCAATCGCGTTCAGGAACGATGAGGTATTGACCACCACCAGCAATAGTTGAATAAACTGCTAAGTCACCACAGAAACGACCCATTACTTCAATTAAAGATACACGGCTGTGTGAAGATGAAGTATCACGTAAACGGTCAATAGAGTCGATAGCTGTTTGTAATGCAGTGTAGAAACCGATAGTAAAGTCAGTTCCAGGAATGTCATTATCGATAGTACCTGGTAAACCAATACATGGGAAATCTAATTCATCAGTAATTAGTTTTGCCCCTGTGTATGAACCGTCACCACCGATAACAATAAGAGCTTGAATACCGCGACGTTTTAAGTTTTCAATAGCTTTAGCACGGTTTTCTGGTTGCTTAAATTCAGGGAAACGAGAAGAACCTAAAATTGTACCCCCACGTTCAAGGATAAAACCAACAGAACGAGAATCTAGTTCAATTAGATCATCGTGGTAAAGACCATAATAACCTTCACGAACACCAAATACTTCGATTCCCATTTTTCTTGCGTAACGAGTTACGGCACGAATTGCTGCGTTCATCCCTGGTGCATCACCACCTGAAGTTAGGATGGCAATTTTTTCAATTTTTACCATATAAAATAGCCCTTATTTGGAAAATATATTAACCTGGTTCTCGGAAAACCAAAATGCCAATATATCTCTACTCTCAATTGTTTGACTAAAAAAAATTCAAGCTTTATTATATCGCATTCGCTTGCATTATGGGGATAATTATTTGCTGATTTTATTTTCCTTGCCTTAATTTTCAAATTCTTAGAAGGCAAATAACCTTGTTAGGGAGTTAAGAATTAGGAGAAAAAAAGGTACATGAAAAAGCCTCAAGGCAAGGTAGAGGCATAAGAAGAGCGTGAATTAATCCGAGGAGAGGTAAAAAGCTAAGCTAAAGTAAAAGAAAAAAGCTAAGCTAAAGTAAGGGAAAAAAGCTAAGCTAAAGTAAGGGAAAAAGGTAAGGCAAGGATAAGTGAAAAAGTAAGCAAAAAAGTAAGACAAGGATAAGTGAAAAAGTAAGCAAAATAGAGAGGCAAAGACAAAAAAAGATAAGTCAATTCCCTCATCCAAGAAAAAAAGTAAGTAAAGAAGAGCAAATAACTAAGTAAAAGAAAGGTAAAAATGTAAGTCCAAGTAGGAAAATTCCAAACAAAACTTACTTTTTCACTCTCAAACAAAACTCACTTTGTAAGCTAAAACAAAACTCACTTATTATCTTTACAAAGAACATTAATTTTTTTCCATAAGAAAAGCCGCAAGCATAACTTGCGGCTTAAGTTTTAATTATTCTTTTTTGCACGATCTTGCGGACGATAAATTAAACAGTAGGTTACGATAAGAATACTACAGAGAATAATTATCGTTGCATTAGTGTAGAGTAAAGTTGCCCCTTTATGGCGATCAAAGTGCGAGATCCACGCTACTACTGAACCAGCGAAGATCAGACGACTTGAAGTTAATAAAGAGTTTGCGGTTCCTACCATGTTGCTATAGTCAAGAAGGTAAATGGTAATGAGATTACCATTAAGAAAACCATTGAACACTAGGTTGGCAAAAAGAGCAATCATTATTCCTGGTACGCCTAAAAAGTATGAACATACCACAAAGTTAACTACGGTAAATAGAGCCTGTAAAATAGCTCCATTACGCCATACTAGAGCTGGGTTAGCTCCACCTGTAATTAAGCGTTGGTTAATTTGTACGCCAATAGCAATGGATACTAGATTTACGAGCATACAGTAACCAAAGAGGTGTGGGCTAATACCATAATCATACATGTAAATTGCTGGTAAAAGCGTTGGGAAACTTACAATGGTAATGGTATATAGCGAGTTTATTAACATTAAGAATAAACTGTTTGGGGTTGTAAGTATGTAGCAATAGTTACTTAAAATGGTTTTAATTTTAAAAGGTTGTACCTTAGCTGGATCTATAGTTTCTGGAATAAAAATCATAAATAAAGCAAAAGCTAAGATTAGTAAACCAGAAATAGAAATAAAGATCATGTGCCAGCCCGCAGTAATATAAATCCAACCTCCTAATACCGGAGCTACTACTGGAGCAAAGAGGAATATAGTTACTATCCAAGAGTTATAGAGAATATATTTTCTTGGCGAGAAAATATCTCTTAACATTACCCTTGGGGAAATTGATAAGCCAGTAAATACCATTCCTTGGAAAATTCGAATAAATTGTAGTTCGGTAAAAGTTTGGGCAAAGATTAACCAAGTATTTACTGCTACGCCCGCAAAAGCACAGATAATAATTACGATGCGTCTGCCAAAGCGATCCATAAATGGACCCCAGAATAACTGCCCTATCCCCATACCTATAGTATAGTAAGCAATAATCTGCTGGATATGCGAAACCGAAGTATTAAAATCGGCAGCTATGGCACTAATTGCAGGAGAAAAAGAGTTATTTGCTAGACCAGAGAAAAAGGTAAGAAAAGCCATGAGGCAAATAAGCCAAATGGTTTTAGGTAAACGCTTTTGTAATTCGAGTTGATGAGGAGATACATCATCAAAGTTTACCTTGCCGCCACGATCGGCTTTTTTCTTAGATGTAGAAGGTTGATCTTTCTCTAAAGGCTTAACATTGGAATCTGCCTTATGAGCTGGAGTCTCTGCTTCTTGCGATTTGCTACTAGGAGTAATCTCAACGGCATTAGCTTTGCGAGCTTGTGCTTGTACTTGTTGTTCTGCTTGGGTATTGTCTACTGCATCTTCGATTTTTTTAACCTTAGCATATTCTTGGGCATCAAAATCTGTGCCCGCAAGTGAACTCGAAGTTAACATTCCCGCCGTATAATCATGTGTAGCAACAGATCTTGCTACTTGTTTATCGACAAATTCGGGACTATGATCCCCTTCCAAAGCCCCGAGTTGATCATCAACTTGAACCTTCTCATCATAATGAGCATGAGCTACGAAGTCGCTTTGGTTTGTTGTCGTTTGTTCGTCTTTCTTTTCTTGGCTCATAAATTAGACCTAAAATCTTGTTATTTTCTTGTCTTTCAACAAAATTAATGCCCCTTATTATAGCAAAAATAGAGCCTGATTTTTAATAAAAAAAAGGAGCATAAAACTATGCTCCTAAAGACAAAACAACCCAAAAAAAGAACCTAAAGTTAGCAAAACTTTAGGTTCCTAGTCATCTGGATGCTCAACAAAATGATCTGAGTTTTGTTTTACACGAATATCAGGACGATAACGGTGATAATAAACAACAATTAATACGGCACTCAGAATAATCGTAAGAGCATTAATAAGTAATAGAGTGATTCCATTAAAACTTGGAATATGGGCTAATAGAGCCACAACTAAACCCGCAAAGCATAAACGCGTCGAAACAAATATCGAGCTAGCTGTGCCGATCATGTTGTTATAATCCAAGAAAAAGAGGCAAGTCATATTGCCAATAATAAAAGAGGTAAAAAATACACTTATCCCCAGAGCAATAACTACGCCAAGAAGGCTAATGCCATGGAAAATTACAAAAAAGCTTACTAGAGTACTCAGGGCTTGAATTATAGCTGCCCATAACCAAATCTTAGCAGGATTAACCCCAGATTTAAGTAAACGCGAGTTAATATTTAACCCGAGAGCCATAATTAAAGTGTTAATTAAGACTAAGTAAGCAAAGTTAGCTGGATCTACATGATAGTCAACTATGTAAACCATAGGTAGCATAGTTGGCATTACTACCGTAGATACGGTAAAAATACTATTAATAACAATAAGTCCTAGCGAACGTGGACTTTGAAAAATAGTAAGGTATTTTTTTCCAATGGCACCTATGTGAATAGGTTGTCTTTTCTCAGGATCTAGAGTTTCTGGCATGTATTGCGTAAAGAAAATTAATACTATGAGAATAACAATAGAAAGAATACCAAAGATTGCTTGCCAACCTAAGTAGAGGTAAATCCATGCTCCAATTAATGGGGCAATTACAGGAGTAAAAACAAAGAGACTCGAAAGAATCGAGCTATAGATAGCATATTTTTTTGCTGAAAAACAGTCACGAATAATAATGCTTGGGATAACTCCTAGACCAGAAAAACTTAAGCCCTGGAGAATCCGGATGAAAACTAGTTCACTATAACTGCTAGCATTCATAATCCACAGGTTGAGAGCAATCCCCACATAGCCACAAATGAGAATGACAGGTTTGCGTCCCCAACGATCCATAATTGGACCCCAAATTAGCTGCCCCGCTCCATTCCCTATAGTGTAGAGCGAGATAATTGCGGTAATAGCTGCTACTTTTACCTGAAAGTCATCGGCAAGAGCCTCAATGGCTGGAGCAAAGCTATTATTAACAAAGCCCGCAAACATACAGATAAAGTACATTAAGGTAAAAAAGTAAAAGCTACGCGGCAATTGACTTTGGAGTTGGCGTTGAAAAGGAGAAATTTCCTCAAAACCAACCTTACCTGTATCTAGGCTTGCAGATTGTCTGTTTGCAGTATGAACATTATCTTCATCAACGTAATCTAAGTTTGAACGCTCTATATCTTCAAGAGCTGTTGATGAATCTTTCATAATAAGTTGTAAATAGAAGATTTGAACGTTACTTATTTTATTATAACTGTGAGAAAAAATCACTTTAAAGTGAGGAGTTTAGTAAGTTCTTTTGTTTTTTCTCGCTTGAGTAAAATCTTGCTCTTAAATAAAAAAAATTAGCTAGTTTTTTTTCGCACAAAGCACGAATCTCTAGGCTTGGTCAGTAAGAAAAAAGAGAGAAAACGAAAATAATTATACTTAAAAATCAGGAGTTTGTAAAATTATCTTAGTAGAGTGATTACTTATTCATTGAAAACGCAAAAATAATCTCTATATCTTTATTGTAACTGAAAAGTACTAAGTACTTTTAGCAAAAGCGGAAAAACAACTGGGCTAGCAATTGTTTTTTTTTGCTAAAAAAACCTTAGTAAAAGGCACAAAACAAAAAACACACAACAAAAGCAACAAACAAAAACAACAAACAAAAATAAATTCAAGTTAGTGAACTAAACAACATAAGTTACCGATAATTTAACCAAGCTAAACTTATAAATAAAATAATTATCTAATCTGGTTCTAGTTGCCCCAACTTATGATTTTTAAGACACCAAACAAAACCAAACGCAAGTTAAATATAAGCTAAAACCATCTAACTAAAATTCAATTCAAAAAAAAATCAAAGGCAAAGCAATTAGGTAAAGTACAACCTACAACATGAGGAAGCACATAACAAACACACTAATTAAAACAACAAAAATCACAAAAAATACAAGCAAGTAAAATAAAGTGCATAAACTTATAAAATTCAAAACAACCACATAGCAATAACCAACTAGGAGAAAAAAACAACATAAAAAAGTAAGCCTAGTTTTTTAAAAACTAGAACAAGTAAACAGTTTTTAGATTTTATTCATAGCTCGCTTTAGAAGTTTGATTGCAAACTCTAAAGCAAAAACCTTAATATAAACATTTTAACAAGCTAAAAAAATTTTATAGCTCATAGTGTAGTCAAGCCAAGAAGTTCATTCTTGGCTTTTTTTTGCCGAAGTTTCACAATATAGACATAAAGGGAGGCATGGGGTATAATGGTAGGTATATAAGTATTTTTCCTAGTGAGGTTTAAATGAGTAAATTAAGCGGAGTATTAGAAAAGTTACCGCATTGTCCAATTGCTTTAACCGTATCGGTAATAGCTTCACGTTGGAAGTTATTAATTATTCGTGATCTTTTAGTTTCTACTAAACGTAATAGTGAACTTTTAGCCAGCCTTGATGGTATTTCGCAAAAGGTTTTAACTAGTACTTTAAAAGAAATGGTAAAACAAGGGTTAGTAAATCGTAAAATCTATCCTGAAGTACCACCACGAGTAGAATATTCTTTAACGCCTCTAGGTTTTAGTTTAGTTCCAGTGTTAATTGCCTTAAAAGATTGGGGCGAACACTTCCAACAAACTATGGGCTTAGAGTCAGCAGAAAAAGATGTAAACGATCTATATATGGAGATGCTACAAAAGCAACTCAAAGATCGTGGTGTAGCTAATGCTTCGAATTTAAGTAAAGAATTAGATTCACAATTTGGTACTTTATTTGCCGAATTACAAGCTAAGGATCTTGAAGCTGTTTTTGCGAGTAAAAGTGCATAGACTTGTTGCTTAACAAGGAAAAAAGCTAAAGGATAGATAAAAAATATCCGCAAAGCAAAATATATGTTCAAGGGAATATAAAAAATGTCCTAAGGGCATAATAAAAATACCATTAAGCAAAAAAATCCATAAAGTAAATAAAAAAAGCAGGAATTTACTCCTGCTTTTTTTATTAATACTTGTTGTACGCTTGCGTTACTTTCCAAATGTAACGACGTGTTTCTGCCGAATAGTGATTTTTGGCAATAACATTGTATACTTGTTGTGGGGTCATGCGGTTAATTACATCTATAGCACGGCTACGGTCTTTACTAAATACCGATAGCATACCACCTGGACCACCATTGTAAGAACCAATTAAGAGATAGCGTCTACTTAATGGATTTTTTACATTTTGGAAGTAGCGAGTTTGCATAATGTAAATATAGGCTGCCCCATAATGAACATTGTTATCTGGGTTAAAGAGGAATTTTTCCGTAGGTTGACGGTCAACGCCTTGGAAACGACTTACTTCGAGCCCAGCCGTACGAGGCACAATTTGCATTAGACCTATAGCGCGTGACGAAGAAACGGCATAAGGGTTAAATGCCGATTCCACTTCCATAATCGCAAACATTAGTTTTGGATCTACGCCATACTGGCTAGAGTATTTGTAAACTAGGTCACTATATTCTTTTGCCCTTACCTGTAAGTGGTTTTTAATCATAGGTAAGTCAATATAGTAAGCAAATTTACCATTTTTTAAAGTACGAATCGAAATTTTATTATTAAGTAAATAGGTAGCAAAAGCATTAGCTTGTGCCATGGTTAACACAGGTTTACCGTTGTTATCAACTACCTGGTTAGATAAGAAAGGGCGTCCGCCCGAAAAAGGAACACTTGTATCATAGAGTACGCCGTACTCTGGATTAGTATCCATAAGTAGGGTATAGATAATTTCGGTTTTTAGGGCATTGTAGTAGTTTTCATTAACGGTTTCAAAGCGAATAAAACCACTTGCAAGGTGAATAGCTGCCCTAGTATTCCAATTATCAGAGTACTTAACTATATCGGTAGGGTTGAACATAATTTCTTCTACCCCCCAGATGTGGTTAAGATTATTATTTAAGTCACGAAGAAAACGGTCAAATTGCAGTTGTTGCTCTGGTGGTGCAACTGCAGTTTTACTTGGACTTTGGTTAGATGAACAAGAAGCTAAAAAGATACATACGCCCGTTCCAACCAACCATAATTTAGATTTTGCCAATAAACTCTTCATTAGAATTTGTAAAAATAAACTTATAAAAGCCTAAACATAGAGGTTTAGGCTACCTTAATCTAAGAATTATATTACTGAAAATATAAATTTAAAGTAACAAGGAAAAAGATTTTTTTACAGGGCTTTAAAGCGACCTTCACCTTGTTCTTGCTCTTGTTCTTCTTTTTCTGGAGCTACATAACCTTTAACCGTAACATCTTTACCGTTGAATAAAAAATCAACCATAGCTTGTTCAAGGATTTTACGGTGTTCAAGATTCATAAGGTTGTAGTGGTGTTCATTTACTAACATGGTTTGTTTTTTTAACCAAATTGCCCAAGCTTCAGCAGAGATATTTTCAAAAATACGTTTACCAATTTCACCTGGATAGAATTGAGCTGGTAAACCTGGAGCTTCTTTATTTAAATACTGGCAAAATACCATGCGTGTCATATGATTTTTTCCTTAATCGAGATAGTTTATAAATTTACAAGCGAAGATAAAGTTAAACTTATCTTGTCTATTTTAACAAAAAAAGCCTCTTAAGGGGGGTAAATCTTTGCCAGAGGCAATTAAGCAAAAGGAAAAAAATATATTACTTTTACGCGGAAGAGAAAAAATTAGCAAATTTTTTTGTCTATTTTGTAAAAAATTTACCCTTGCTTAAACTGCGATAAATACGGACAAATTGTGTGCCTTTTTAGGTAAAGTTCTTAATTTTAGGGCTTACTAGTGTGCGCAAAGCACTTGCAAAATAAATTAACAGGGCTTATAATAATCACACTTAGCTGTTAATGAGGTTACATGCGTTTAATAAATTAACTCATTTAACCCCATGCTTAGCTTTGAAAATTGATGGGAGTTTAATCTAGGCAATCCCCAATGAGTTTTGATTGTTCTAGGTTTACTGGAGGTGTTTTCTAGTTAAGCAATTTGCTAAGTTTAAATACACTAAATTTTGCTATTTAGTAGCAAAAAAGCCTTAAAACTAAAAGAGCATTAGTTTTAAGGCTTTTTTGTTAGGTGGAAAATTTTAGTTTTTGCAATTTTTATTCTTCCTTTAGGGTTTTGTTCTCGCTTTCTTTTTTGCATTATCCTTTTCTTTCCTTCTTTTCTTTTCTCAATTTTTCTTCTTAGCATTTTTACCTTTACTTTTTGCATTTGCCTTTCGCTTTTTCTTTGCTTTTTTTTTACTTTTCTTTTCCTCTTCCTTTACTTTTTCTTTTCTTTTCCTTTACTTT
>NZ_NRJH01000016.1 GCF_003585925.1 Psittacicella melopsittaci | reverse complement strand
TAATGCAAATATCATTTTTTGTGTAATACAAATATCATCTTTTGTGTAATACAAAGATCATTTTTTTGTGTAATACAAATAGTACTTTTTGTATAATACAAGTAATACTATCCTATTATTTTTCTTTACACAATTGAATGATCTTTAATGCCAAAACCTTAATTATTGCGGAAAAGCCAAGTGTGGCACGAGAAATAGCCCAGTTTTTAAGCAATAAACTCAAACGCAAAGCAACAAGAAGTAATACTCATATTCAACTTGGAGATAACCTCGTAGTGACCCATTGCGTAGGACATCTCCTCAGTCAAGCCATGCCCGAAGCCTATAATCCCAAATACGCTTCTTGGCGTCTCGAAGACTTACCTATTTTTCCTCAAGAATGGAAACTTGAAGTTAGTAAGAATACGGCTGGACAATATAAAGCTGTTGCGAGCTTTATTAAAGATAAAAGTTTTAAATATATTATTCACGCAGGTGACCCTGACCGCGAAGGTCAATTACTTGTGGATGAACTTTTTGTTAATTTAAAAATTAATCCTTACCAAGATCAACGTATTCTGCGTGTCATGATCTCGGACTTAACCCCAAATGGTCTCGATAAAGCTTTTCGGGATCTACTCAGCAACCAAGAACTCTATGGCGTAAGTCAGTCGGCTTTTGCTCGAGCTCATGCAGATTGGTTACTGGGGATGAACCTTTCCCGAGCAGCTACTATTTATGCACAAAAGCATCAATTTAAAGGGGTAATTCGTATTGGGCGGGTAATGTCGCCAGTAATGCAATTAATTTGGCAAAGACAACAAGAAATAGAAAACTTTGTTCCCCATAATTACTATCAACTCTATGCCCAAGTTAAATCAGCTCTAGGACAAGAATTTGCCATTACTAATAACGGACAGGCAACTACGAGTCCTTATTTTGTTGTGCGCTTAGATTTACTCCGCACCCTCGAAGCCCAAAAACCAGAAATTAAAAAGGCAACAACCGAGCTTTTAGTTAATGACGATTTTCTCGCTCGTATAGTTGATGAAGAAGGACGCATAGTTAATGAAAAGTTTGTTGAAGCCTTACCAGCAGCTCTCAGTGAAAATCCTTTTGGTACAGTAACCAAAGCTGAACAAAAAACTAAAGAGCAACGTCCGCCTTTAGGCTTGTCTTTACACGACTTACAAACTTTAATGTATAACTCTTTTGGTGTAAGTATTGATGATACTTTACAAGCTGTACAAAACCTGTATGAACGCAAGGTAGTTACCTATCCGCGTACTGACTCTAATTACTTTAATGAAACTGATTTTAACGATCGCCATAAAATTCTGGCAAACTTACAACAAAGCAGTGAGCAATTAGGCGTAGATAGACACAGTAATTACTTCCGTTTAAATCCAGAGCAAAAATCAGCAATCTGGCAAAGTAAAAAGGTAACTAACCACTCGGCTTTAGCACCAACTACTCAGAGTTACGACTTTAAGGGCTCATTTGCCGAAAATATGGCTTATAAGCTTATAGCCCAAAGATACCTAATGCAATTTATGCCTAATGCCGAATATGCTGATTCCTTTTTACAGGTTGAGTTTGAAGCATTTAAACGTCCTTGGGCGTTTACTGCTAAGTCTTCGACACTAAAATATCCAGGCTGGAAATTCCTTAGTCTTAGTGCCAAGGATAAAGAAAACCTCAAGCAAGGAAGCAAAGAACAGGCTCCAGGAAGTTTAGCATCAATTGTTGCAAATCAATTGGTAGCCAATATTAATCTCGGTGACCCTGTAGAAATTAATGACATGGCTAAAGAAGTTAAACTAACTAGCCCACCAAGCTATTTTAATGAAGCAAGTTTACTTACAGCCATGACTCATATTGCCCGCTATGTTACTTCTGCCAAGGTTAAAAATATTCTTAATGAAACTGATGGCTTGGGTACTGAAGCAACTCGGGCGGCTATTATTAAAAAATTGTTTGATAGCCAATATTGCTATAAAGAAAGGGGCAAGGATATTAAAGTTACGCCAATAGGGCAAGCTATTTTACAAGCTTTACCGCCTGAAGTAACTGTACCCGATACTACTGCTTTATGGGAATTGAGCTTAAAAAACATTAGCCAAAACCAAGATACTTACCAAAACTTTATGGCTAATATTCAAACTTGGATCAACCAACTGTTACAGCAAATGCAACAAGAAAGTAATAAGTTTAGGGCTTTAACAGGCTTGGGCTTGAGCAAAGGAGAGTATAAAAGTAAAGGGAAAAAAATATATCGCAAAAAAAAGACGGTCTAGCTTTCTAGATCGTCTTTTTTTATAACTTATAGTTTATCTAAACCTAAAACATTAGTCATGTCGTAAAGTTTTGCTTCAGGTCCTTGGCTTAACCAAAGAGCTGCATGTACTGCCCCACGAGCAAAAGTAATACGGTCAGATACTTTGTGGCTTAATTCAATTCTTTCGCCAATATCAGCAAACCAAACTGTATGTTCCCCAATTACATCGGCAGCACGAATTGTAGAAAAACCAATTTCATCTTTAGTACGCGGACCTATAAGACCATTACGCTCTTTTACCGCAACTTCATCTAGGTCACGTCCTAGAGCTTTACAAATGTGTTCGCCTAAAGCTAGAGCTGTACCTGATGGAGCATCTACTTTATTGTGGTGGTGAGCTTCAATAATCTCAATATCCGAATAAGTACCCATAACACGAGCAGCTTTTTCTACTAGTTTGAACATCAGGTTCATCCCTACGGAAAAGTTAGCGGCAAATACTACAGGAATACTTGTACTTGCTTGCTGAATTTTTTCTTTTTGTTCAGCATTTAAACCTGTAGTACCAATTACTAGAGGTTTACCTAGTTTTTGGCAATGTGCTAAAGTTTCTAATGTAGACTCAGGAGAAGTAAAATCAATTGCTACATCAAAATCTGTAGCTTGGCTTAGGTCACTAATATATTTTACTTCAGCAAACTCAGGTACATTTTGCCCTAATTGCGGTGCTTCAGGATGAACTACTGCGTAAGCTAAAGTAGTATCAGGGTTAGACGCTACAGTTTTAATTAGGTTAGTACCCATACGGCCTGCAGCCCCTTTAATAAGAATTCTTTTTGTCATATTAAGCCTCAAAAATAAAAAAAGTTATTATTGTTGTGGATCTACTGGAGGTAAAGCATTGATCCAATTTTTTTGCTCCCACATGCCTAGGCGATTGTTTTGTGCATCTATGGCTGCTAAAGCGTATTGTTCACCCCAATATTGCTGGATATTTACTTTTAGATCAACAAAAGCATAGCCGTTAAAAAGCATAGTATAGGCTATATTTGCTCCTAAAACATTATAGGCAGTTGCTTGGTAAGCTTGATTATCAGCTTGGTGAATTTGTAAGTAAACGGTCGAGTTATCGCCACCAAGACTAATAATCTTTTTGAGTTGCTCTTGAGCTTGCTTACCATAGGTCGCTTCTTGTCCTTGGGCATTGGTTAAAGCTGGAGCATAGAGGCCAAGCAGATTTACGGTAATGCGTTTGTTGCCCGCAAATAAACAAGTAAAACTACTTGCTGTTTGCACTTGGACATTAGTACAAGCTGGTAAAGTTTGGGCAAAGTTAATATTTGGGACTATAGCAATATATTGCGTTTGATAACCTACGTTACCTAAACCTGGAATTTCAATGCGAGGCACCTGACTAAAATCTTGCTCTTGGATTTGTACTTCAGGTGGTGCTTGCTCTGGTTCTTGGGCTAGCATAGGTTGTTTAACGGCAGCATCCGAAGTTGGGGCTTGGAGTTGCTGTTGGTCATAGTAATAAACCACGCCCGCAAAGATTAAAAAGAGGAGCGGAAAGAGAAAAAGTTTACGACGATTACGACGCCAACGCTCTTGGGCTGCGTTATCTTCGCGTTGTGGAGTTTGTTTATAATCGGACATATTTTTTTCAAAAGATTAGATATAGATTAAAATCTTTCCTATTATAACACAAAAAAAAAGAGCCCTAAATTAGGCTCTTTTTTCTGCTAGTTTCTAAAATTATTAGTATAAGTTACAAGCATTTGTTTCACTAAATCTAACACAGGATCTGGTCCAGTGGTTACATCAGCATTGGTAAAAGCACGATAGTTTGGATAAGTTTTCTTACCATTAGCTTTTGCCCAAGAGTTATAACGATTTAATGATTCTCTTTCATAGAATTTTTGGTAATCGAGACGACGACTATAGTTTATATAACTAACTTTTGCTTCGTTTTCTTTATGTACACGGAGAATAAAGTTAGCATAGTCACGATACTCTTTATTGGTTTTACTCCAATTTTGTTCGAGATCTTTTAGTTGTTGGATATAGGCAGGTTTTACATAATCTGTAAATGCCGTAAATCTAGTCTCATTAATTACCGAATATGGTAGAGGATTAAAGCCTGTACGTTCTGAATCTGCAGCTGCCGGGATAGCTGTAATGTTAACATCTGGAGTTACCCCATTAAACTGAGTTGCTCCCCCAGTTAAACGGAAGAATTTTTGAATGGTAATAATTGAAATACCATCGTTCGAGAAGTCACTTATAGGGCGAGGTTCTTGTACTGTACCCTTACCGTATGAAGTACTTCCTACTACAATTCCACGTTTATAGTCTTGGATAGCAGCTCCTAAAATTTCTGAAGCAGAAGCAGAATAACCATTAATTAAAACAATAATAGGTTTGGTAAAGAGGCTAGCACGATTATTAAAATCGTAAGTGCTCGAAAGTTTAACATTACCTACTACTTGCGATGGAGACGAAGTTACTTGGAAAATCGGAGCATAAGGTCCAAAGAATAGTTCCGACATTCTGAGTAATTCATCAACAAGACCACCACCGTTATTACGTAAGTCAATAATTAAACCTGCAATATCACGGTTATCTTCGATAAGTTTACGGATATCATTAGCTACGCCCGTGTAGAACATACCAAAAGATAGAACCCCATATTTTTTACCACCAACTCTATAGGTCTCTAATTTGGCAGTTTCGTCTTGTTTTTCTACCTCTCCACGAACAATAGATACTACTTTAGTGTAACCATTGCTAGAAAGAAGACGTAGGAAAACTTTAGTATTGCGTTGTCCTCTAATGAGGCGTACTACACGATCTTGGCTTAAGCCTTCTACTGAAGTCCAGTTGCGATTGTCATTAGAAACGGCAAGAATTTCGTCTCCTTTTTCAATCCCACCTTGTTTAGCCGAAGGACCGCCTGGGAGAACGCTTACAATTTCAAAAGTACCGTCGGTATTACCTTTAAAGCTTACGCCGATACCCACAAAGGATCTACTTAAACCATCAGCAAAATCTGACTGACGTTCAGCAGGGAAGAATTTAGAGTGATAATCTGCTCCCCCTACAGTATAAGAATTCATAAATAAACCAAACACATCACTATTGCTGGTATTATTTAGAATGCTTTGGAAGTTAACTAAACCACGAATAGCATAAGCACAAATTTCGCTCCAACTAAACGTAGTTTTTTCTAATTTAATTGAAATTAAACGAGATAAAGCTAATTCACGTGCTAGCTCATCTACGCTCTTACGATTTGCATTACGATAACTAGCTTTTTCCCCTAAAGCAAGCACGCCATTGGTATCTAAGTTAGGTTGCTTGTCTTTAAGAGATAAAATATAAGCTGCTTGAGCTCGGTTAATCTCTGTAGCTCTTTGCACATAAATTCGATAAATTTGCCAAGCTATATTTAAGTCATTAGTTAGCTTTGGCGTACTACCGCGAGTAAATTGAGACTTAAATCCATCAACGTCTTGTTGGGTAAAATAAATCTTATTAGGGTCTAAAACTGATAAATAAAACTCGAGAACTTTTTCAGCGTGTTCACTGCCACGGTTAATTCTTACGCGATCATAATGAAACTGAGCAAATTGCCCCTGCACTTGACGAAATGGGTAGAATTGATTTTGAGCGGGAGTAAAACTTGCACTAAGGATACTACTATTTACCACAAAGCGATCTAAAATTGAATTTTGGAGATAGGTACGATTATCAATCGGACTCGCTTTAGTGCTAGAAATTACAACCGCATTGGCTGTTTGCGAAACAGACATAATTGCCGTTAGTGACGCTAAAGTTGCGACGAATACTGTTTTTAAAAATGTTTTCTTCATAGGTATGCAGTTGTTTCTGTCTTTAATTTAAAATTTCTCCACCTTTCTCAAGATATAAAAACACTCCTTCATTATATATTATACTCTTTTTTTCCTTGAAGCCAAAAAGTCTTATATAATAAGAAAAAAAATTTGCAACCCTTTACTTTAGTTATGCCTGAATATAAATTAACCTCAGTAACCCCTCATATGCTTTTAGCGCAAAAGCATCTTGAAGGGCAAAAACCTACCACCCCTATAAAAGTACTCTTTACTGACCGTGATGATACGATTAACGATGATGGTCCAGGTTATTTACACCAGTATGAGCAAATGGAGATTTTTCCGCAAGCTTACCAAGTATTGCGCCAAAAACAACTCCAGGGCTACTTTATTGTTATAGTAACTAATCAATCGGGAATTAGTAAGAACAAGTTTAGCGAGCAAGACTTTATCCAATGCATGAATGATATGGCTCGAGATGCCTACCAAACTACAGGCTTAGTTATCGATGCCGTGCTCTATGCTAAAACTTCCGATGATAGTGAACCTTGGCGCAAACCTAATCCGCAAACTTTTATTGAATTTAGTCAATACTTTAATGTAGATCGCAGTAAAAGTTACATGATGGGGGATAAAACTATCGATATTCTCTATGGAAAAAACCTTGGTCTTACAACTATTGCCGTACGCACAGGTACCGAAATTTGCCAAGAGGCAGATTATGTTATTGACTCTATTGCCGATCTAAAGCAAATTCCTTTTAAATAAAATAGTTTACTCTCCGCAAGTTAAGTGCTTTTAGCTACTTTAAGTTTTTAGTTTTTTAAGCTTGCTTAAGTTTTTTAGTTTTTTTGTTTCATTAAGCTTTTTTGCCTCGGCAAAAACAAATTGGCAAAAGCTAAAAATCAACCTTGAGTTTAACTTAGCTCTGACAATAGTAAAAAGTACAACGCTTGCAAGAGTAAAAATAGCAATTCTAGCAAGAGTAAAAGAACAACTCTTGCTATAGTAAAAAAGCAACTCATGCAAAACTAAAACAAAAAATACCTCTGAACCTTTGCGTTCAGAGGTGTTTTTTTAAAAGTCTTTTTTGCTTCTTTGTAAAAAGTAATAGGCAATAAAGCGTAAAACTAAAATTCCTCCTAACAGACACATAGCGGTGATATTGCCCTGGTTAGAAGCAAAGCTATTTAACTGATTAGAAAGCAAATAGGTAATACTCGAAAGTTGATTATTACTTACAAAGAATAAAATTATTGAATAATCCCCGAGGCTTAAAATAAACACGGTCGTCGCAGCATAGATTAAGGAGTTCTTTAATAAAGGTAACTCATATAAATATAAACTCTGCCATGAGTTTAAGCCTACCATTAAGGAAAGAGGACTATAGTTTTGAATTTGCATATAAGCAGGATAGAGATAGTTTAAGCTAAAAACTATGGCTCCAAAGGCATTGGCTAAGACTATGAGAAAAACAAAGCCCCAAGTCCCAACCGCAACATCTAAACCTAAGTTAAGAAAAAGAAAATACCCTGCCCCTAAAAGCATGCTTGGAATTACTAAACTAAGTAAACTGAGGTTATTTATCCACTGTGCCGTATAATCCCCTAACCAACGTAAACCACGTAAAATTAAAATACTTGCTCCTAAACAAACTAGAGTTGCTCCAGCAGCTATAATTAAACTCATTTGCGTAGCCCGCCATAACTCCGACCAAGGATAACTAAAAGTATCACCGGTAAAGGCTCTTACTGACGTATCCTCGAGCTGACGTTGGGCATTTTGGTAGAGAAAAATCGCACTTTTAATGCCTGTATAAACCAGGCTAAATAACGGCATGCCAATAAAAATTATTGCCCCTGCTGAGTAAAAATAGGAAGTGATTTTTTTCCACTTGCTTCCTGGCCATAATCTTGGCACATAGCTATAGCTTCCCTCTTGCAATTGGGTACTATTACTTTGGTTTTGACTTGGTTTTACCAGAGAAATTAAAGCAATTAAACCCAGCGAGAAAATAATTTGTAAAGTGGCAATAACACAAGCTTTAGTAAAGTTAGCTTCGGTAACCAAAGAATTGTAAATGGCTACCTCAAAGTTAGTATAGGCTGGCCCCCCGAGGAATAAAACTAGAGCAAAGCTATTAAAGCAAAGCATAAAGAGCAAGAGCCAAAGATTAAGCAGATTATTTTTTACATAAGGATACTCTAAAATTCTTGCTCTTTGCAAAAAACTAAATTGACACATTTGCGCTAATTTAATGTTTTCTAGGGGAATTTTTTGCATGCTATTGTAAATTGCACTAGTAGCATAACCTAAATTAAAGTAGGTATTAGCAACTACTATTCCCACTAAACCATAAATACTAATATTTATGCCAATTTGTCTTAACCAACCATCTTGACCAAAAATGGCAATAAAAGCAAACACCACTAAAATTGTTGGTAAAGAAAAGCTAGTATTAGTAATGGTTAAGAGCCAAGAGGTATACTTGGGCGGTAAATAATAAATAGCCTTGGCTAAAAAGTAACTCAAAACGACAATAATTGTTGCCGAAAGACTTGCTTGCCATAAAGTATTTTTCAGGTACAAGCCACTAACTTGCTTTACCACTTGCCACCAGTCTGAAACCGGAGTTGAGTTTAAATCAAACTCAGGACGTACTAAATATAAGCTCAGCAAGCTAATCGCATAGAAAAGACAAATAAAACCTAAAACCAACCAAGCAATGCTAATTTCTTGCCATTTATATTTTTTCATAAACAAAAGTAAAGCTAACTAAAAGGTAAAACCTCTAGTTAGCTTGCAAAAATTACCTTAGTTTCCTACAAACACTTTAACATATGCGTCTAGTGCAGATTTTTCTGCTTGCGCATCTAAATTACGTAAATCTAATACTTTGTAATTGTTAATGCCTGCAGCTACTTTACGTTCTTCTGGACTTAAAACAGAATCTATATTAACTACAGGATATGAAGAGTTGTATTTGAAAAATACTTTTTGTGCTTCTGGAGTTAATAAGAAAGCGGCAAACTGGTCAGCTAGAGCTGCATTTTGCGTTTTAGCAGGAAGCAGAACACTGTCTACTAAAAATGGTAATTGTGCCCCTTGTAATAAAGGTTGTAAATTAGTTTTATTCTCTACTAAGGTATGATAAATAACTGAGGAAGAATAACCTAAAGCAGCTTGAGATTCACCTTTAGCAAATACCCCATACGAAGATGACCAACCTTTACCTACAGTAACTGTATGGTCTTTAATTTTTTGCCATAAAGCTACACGAGAAGCATCATCTTGCCCATAGTAAGCAATAATTTTATTTAAAGTACGACCTAAGTCATTACTACGTGGATCCCCAAAAATAAAACTAAAGTTAATATTGTTAATTAAATCCACAAAGCTAGTATAGTTTTGTCCAGGAGTATACTTGTCGCTATTGTAAATTACTGTTACAGCTGATGAACTTAAAGGTTGCGCATAAGGGTTGTTCCAAGTGCTTGCAAATGGGAAGTTATTTAAAGATTCAGGAGCATAGTTAATCGGACGGAATAATTTGCTTAATTGATCTTTAGCTATAGTTGCTGAGTTAATATCAACCCCAACAATTACATCAACCGGTTGCGCACTTTTACTGTTAACTGTAACTACGTATTTATTTAACATTTGAAATTGGCTCGAATCCGTAATCCAATTTATTTTACAGTTACATTGAGGTTCAAAAAGTTTACTAATTTGTTCCGCAACACCATAATCACGAATTACTTCATAGGTGAGAACATTTAAAGTAGGTTGATTTGCAAAGGCTGGTAGAGCTAAAAGACTAAAAGAGAGAAGGGAAAGTTTTTTCATGATATATATTCCTTAAGAAAAAAGAGATTACCATAAATATATATCACCGGGGGATTTAGGGTATAGAGGATCATTTCCTACGCAGCTATTGGGCTGATCAGGTTCGACGGATATACTCTCAGGCTTTTGCAAGCCACTCCGATGACACTCATTTATAATAGCATAAAACTATTAGAGATTTGTTGTTTTATAAATAAGCTAACTCAGGCAAATAATTCTCGCTAGTTAACTTAACTAAAACTCTATGTTCGCGTTCTAGAGCTACTAATTGCTCAGGATCGCTAATTTTATCACGCTCTGCCCAGAGTTTATTGTGCTCGGCAATAATTACTTCGGGACGGTATTGCGGATCATGAATAAAGGTTTCCAGATCTACGGCATCGCGTCCATAAAGATGCCCTTGGGCTTCACTTTCAGGATAGTTAAAACTAGCAAAGATTTTTGCTACATTTTCATAAGTAAAAAACTCAGGGTCTATGGCTACTTCTGGTAATTGATCTACCATTTTTTGCCAATCTACTTGCTCATAAGGAGCGCCATTAACAAATCTCGCTTCTACTTTCTCTTTACTTAATTTTTGATAATAGTAGAGCTTTTCCGTATCAAAGTGAAGCGAATTTAAAAAGGCTTTTTCACCTACAGCCTTAGCTCCGCGAGCAAATTTTTGTAATTCATAAATTTGCGTATTTAGGTCTTTTTCTTCTTCGCTACCTTGTACAGGACGATTAACACACATTTGGAATGGGGCAGTTTTATCTAGCTTAACCACCACATGATCATAACCATTACAAATATCGGCAACCCTAAATTTTTTATGTTCGTGTACACTTTCGTGTAAAACATCTTTACGAATATTTGCCTTATAAAAATAAGCAAAGTTTTCTTGGTCGGTCTTAAATTTTAACTGCATGCACAGTTTAGTATACTCAAGAAGTTTTTGACTAAAAACATGGTCGCAATCTACTTTAAATAGCCAAGCTTTATCATAGTCGCCATTTTCTCGAGCTAGCTCTTCTAAATGTAGTAAAGCATATTGCGAATAGGCATGTAGTAACCAAAAACGCGAAATACCATTGTAAATATAGTTATAAAAACCAGGTAAACCGTGATAAATCACATGAAAAGGATATTTTACCAACCGAAAACCTGGATTTTTAGCAATAAATTCTTGCGCTATAGCTAGAGAGGCATCGGCTTTAATACCTGGTAAGGGTTCGTGATAGCAAATAATTCCCTTTTTAAAAAATGGCACCAGAGATTCAAGGCAAGTTTTTAAAGTAATTGCCTCGTTGCTAAAACGAATATAAGCATAGGGCTCAAAGTCCTCACACTGATGCTCTTTTACCAGTTCACGTAAATCTTCTAGCGTATAGTTTGGATTTAGTTTCATATATATTTTAGTTGTCTTTTTAACTTAGTTTGTTCTTTAGACAAATTTATTTTGCCTAAAGTTTAAAACACCTTGCTTACAAGGTGTTATT
The DNA here is from genome assembly GCF_003585925.1 of Psittacicella melopsittaci. GTDB lineage: Bacteria > Pseudomonadota > Gammaproteobacteria > Enterobacterales > Psittacicellaceae > Psittacicella > Psittacicella melopsittaci. The sequence continues at coordinate 43,698 of NZ_NRJH01000016.1, read as the reverse complement.
ACTATATTTGATTTTATCTAAATATTCATCGGCTAAAATTCTGGAAATAACATTAAAGTCGATAAAAAATTCAAGATTATTGCGTTTTTGCCCTGAAACTTCATATTCATTTCTTTGTTTATTTAAACGTTTGGCAACAATTTCAGGACGATAATCTTCTTGTTTAAACAGTTCTGCTAAATTAAATTGGGCAAAGCTCGCTTGGGCTTTTACCTTTCTAAAAGTATGAGCTACTTGTTTTAAATAGGCTTCACTATAAAAGTCTAAGTGATTTACCACTTCAGGAACTTGTTTGCTCAGGTTTTGCCAATTACAATCGCCTAGTTTAACACTTGCACCTTGATAATTAGTGACAAAGTTTACTCCTAAAACAAAATACTTGCGTGTACAAAGAGCAGTATTTTCTTTAAATACAGGATAAGCTTGAGAAATTACGCGATTTTTTCGTCCATCGCGATCTATTTTAAAATCAAACTTACTTATACTTGCTAAAGGAGCAAAAAACTCACCTGCTTGTAAACTACAAGAGATAAAGTTAATATCTCCTTGTGCACTTACTTTAAAGGCATAAGGTTGATAAACTTGATACTTGCCATAACTCCGACAAATATACTCAAAGAGATAAGCCACACTTAGCGGATCAAAAATAGTTTGGCTATTAGTTTTTAAAACCCAAGCTTTATCTTCGGTGCCTTGAACTTTAGTTAAAATGCGTAAATGCTCTAAAGCATAATTCCACACAGCATCGCTTAACCAATAACGAGAAGTACCTTTATAAAGATAGGTTTCGAGCTCAGGATAGTTTTCTGGAATAGCGGCAAATGGGTAAGTAAGCAGTTTATAGCCTGAATTTATGAAGCAAAATTGCTTTAATAATGCCAAAGTATCATCTTCCTCAACGCCACCAACCGCAGGAAGAAAAACTATAATTCCTTGCGGAATTAAATTGGCTAAACTGCGTAAACTCGAAAGAGCGGTTTCACTCCCACTTTCAACGCAAGTTAAAACGTAAGGAGAAATATCTTTTAGTTCCGGCAAACGAAACTGTTTGTGACTTTTACCTTCGAGATTGCTAAGATTTACTTCTAATAATGAAGAAAAACTTGACGGTAAATCAGGTAAAACAAAGTCATCTTCGATTTTAATATTGTTAACTTCTTGTCCTAAAGGTTGACCTATAGTAGCAACCTCTTCTGAAGCCAAGGTTACAGAGTTTGATTGTAAGTTATTTTTGCTCATAGTGGCACTAATCTAAAAAAGTTAAATTGTTAGGTCTATTTTTGAAAGTTAAATTGTTTTTTATATTGTACCACTTCCCCCAACGTTTTTGCACTAAAAAAGCCCCTAGACCTAAGGTCTAGAGGTTTGAATTTGTTCATAAATTAAATTAGCAAAAGTTCCGTTGGCATAAGCAAAATATGACGAACGATTCCAATGCATATAAACTTTATAGTTTTGGGTAACTAAGTAAGCTTGTTTAGGTTCATTGTGAGGCACAACTAACCATAATGGTGTAGTGTCACTTACGCCACTAGCATAAGCCATATTACCTTGATCGGCATTAGGCACTAGACCTAAAGCTTGCCATTGAGCTAGAGTTCTTCCTGCTCCGCCCACGCCTACTAGATCTTTATACTTAGTTAAATATTGCTCAAAAGTCATATTAACTTTTAAGCCCCAAGGTAAGTCAGCTTGCCAGCCTTCTTTATGGAGGTAATTGGCAATAGAGGCAAAAGAGTCTATTGCTGACAACCAAATATTTACTACCCCATCTCCATTACCATCGGCACCATAGAGTAGGTAAGATGTAGGCATAAATTGAATTTGCCCTACAGCCCCTGCCCAAGACGAGTTCATTTCTGCCTTGGTAAAGCCGTTAATTTCCATTACCCGTAAAGCATTGAAAAACTCACGCATAAAGTAATCACGACGACGCCCTTCATAAGCTAAAGAGGCTAAAGAGTCAAGGAGGTTATAGCTTCCTTGGTTGCGACCAAAGTTAGACTCCATGCCCCACAGACCAACAATTACTTGCATAGGCACTTGGTATTGGACTGATATTTTTTCTAATACTGGACGATAGTTTTCTAATAAAGCTACCGCTCGATCCACGCGCCCTGTACTTATATGCATATTTAAGTATCTTTGCATCAGAGCTTCTTCTTTAGGCTCTTTAACTACAGTTTGCCCTGAGCTTTGGCGGTTACTAAGAATACGTTCATATTGAGCTTGGTCTGCTCTAACCACGCGCGGATTAAAAGTTAAAGTTTTTAATTGCTCTAATACGCGTTGATCAAAGCCTTGCGCTTTGGCATTGGCAATTAAAAATTCCACAAACTCAGGCCATGTACTAGCATCAGCAGCATAAGGGATATCGGTCTTAGGAGTATCGGCTACGGCTAGAGGCTGAGTTAGATTTGGGCTCGGCTTAACATTATCGGCACAAGAGGATAAAGCAAATAAAGCCAAAAACGGAACGGTAAATAAGTTTCTGTATCGCATCCTAAAAAATTCTCGTTGTTGTGTTTGCTTTTTATTATAGCAAACAAAAGCCTAGGGGAGAACTCTAGGCTTTATCTTCAGCTAATTCCTTAGCTTGTTTGTGCAATTGTGCTTTCTCGAGTTGCGAAGGTTTTAGTTTAACTAAACGTTTACTATGTTCTTGCTCAAACTCTTGACGGGCAAGTTGTTCAATTTGTCCATCAATATTTTCGAGAGCACGATTTTGACTATCTTGGAAAACGGCAGTTTCCATTTCAAATTTAATCTCGCGAGCTTGACGATCCAGTTTAGCACGGAACTCTTGTTCGTTCTCGAGTTCTTCTGGAGAAAGCTGAGCTTGATTAATTTGCGAAGCAAACTGAGCAGCACCTTGGTTAACCACCCTTTGTCCTTTGCTCGTACGACGATATACGCGAGCTGCGTCGGCAAGTTCAGGCTGACTATTAGTTTTAATTTTACTTTCATCAACAATAATGCCAAGGACTTTGTTAATGGTTTTCATAACTTCGAGCTCATCGCCTTTGAATTTATTAATTACTAAACTATCTTGCGTTACTCTAAACACTTCTGGATAGGTAGAAACTAATTTAAAAGCCTGATCTACATTAAGCTTGTCCGTGCTTTCCCAAGTAATGGTAGCTGCTCCGCGACTCAGAACTATCGACTTGAGTCCTGCATCTTGATAATGGAGACGGAGCTTGTGCATCATAAACATGGTTCTTAGAGGCGTTGGCAATGGACCATGGTTTTCAATAATGCTATTGGCAATTTCTTCCAGTTGGAATTCACTGCTTGCATTATCTATTTGGCGATAGTAGAACACGCGTAGGTTCGCAGACTCAATATAGCTCGAAGGAATTAAACTCGGGATGTCTAGATCTATTTCTAGACGTTTACTCATAATTGAATCTATATCTAACTCTTTATTGTTACGTAATTGTTTAACCGCATTTTGTAACATGCTCATATAAAGAGTATAGCCTATTTCATCAATTTTACCCGATTGCCCTTCCCCTAAAACTTCACCTGCTCCACGAATTTCTAAATCATGGGTAGCAAGAATATAACCTGCCCCTAACGAATCTATATCCGTGAGCGATTTAAGACGCAAGCGAGCCTCGGTAGTCATGTGATTTAAATCTGGCACTAGTAAGTAAGCATAGGCTTGACGGAACGAGCGTCCTACCCGACCACGCAATTGGTGCAACTGTGCCAAACCAAAGTTTTGCGCATTGTTAATTATTATGGTGTTAGCATTAGGCACATCTATTCCCGTTTCCACAATGGTGGTACAAACAAGAACATTAAAGCGTTGATTATGAAAGCTCATCATTACTTCTTCGAGCTGGCTTTTTGCCATTTTCCCATGCCCTACGCCTACGCGAGCATGTGGTACCAGTTCACGAATGCGATTAGCTACTGCTTCAATGCTTCCTACATCATTGTGAATGAAAAAGACTTGCCCCCCTCGTTGAATTTCTCTGGCAATGGCATCTTTTACTACCTCGGTTTTATCACTTTCGTATAAAGAGGTAATAATTGAGAGACGATTTGGGGGTGCGGTCGAAATTAAAGAAATATCTCTAAAACCATTAAGAGCTAGATTTAGGGTGCGCGGAATCGGGGTAGCAGTCATGGTAATAACTTCGACGTTAGCTCGCATTTGTTTGAGCTGTTCTTTTTGTCGTACCCCAAATTGATGCTCTTCATCAATAATTAAAAGACCTAAATCTTTGAACTTAACTCGTTTTTTTAACAGAGCATGCGTCCCAATAATAATATCAACCAGCCCTTGTTCGAGGCGTTCGATAATGCGGTTATTGGTTGTTGCGGTGTTAAAACGCGAAAGTATTTCAACATTTGCTCCCGTAGCCGCAAATCTATCTCTAAAGCTTTCGTAATGTTGTTGGGCTAATAAAGTTGTAGGCACAAGAATTGCTACTTGTTTAGCATTGGTAATAGCAACAAAGGCTGCACGCATAGCAACTTCGGTTTTACCAAAGCCCACATCACCACAAATCAGACGATCCATTTTCTTATCCGAACTCATGTCATCTAACACTTGTTGGATAGTAGCATACTGATCTGGAGTTTCTTCATAACGAAACTGCGAAACAAACTCTTGGTACTCTTGCTCAAAAATAGTATAAACTATGCCTTTTTCCACCATCCGGCGGCTTTCAAGGTCAAGAAGTTTGGCTGCCATATCGCGAATTGACTCTAAAGCCTTTTCTCGTGATTTTAACCAACGTTTAGCCTTGCGTCCTGAAACTGCCGAAAGAAGTTCGCGAGGTACATCCCCTACATGCTGCTGTCCATAAGAGGAAAGTAAATGTAAATCTTTAACTGGAACAAAAAGATTAGTATCAGCAAACTCTAATTCGAGCATGTCTTGCGGAAAATCTGGAGTAAACTCATAGGTTTTTAAGCCCAGATAACGACAAATCCCGTGGTTCTCATGAACAAGTAATTGCCCTTCGTGTAATTCGAGTAAACCTTGAATTACTTGGTTGGCATTTTTTTGTTTAATACGAGCCAGAGTACGCGAACGCGTAACAAACGAACCTACGACATCTTGTTCAGAAAGAATTATATAGGCAGTTTTTTTGCTTTCATCATAGTAAGCAAAGCCTGATTTTAAGCTCGAAATTAAACAAGAAAAAACTACTGGATTAGCTACGGCAGCTGGATCGCTGTTTTGCAGGCGATTATATTCTTTATTGCCTCGACTCGAAACTACTTGCTTTTTATAAGTATTGGCAAATTGTTGGGCTAGAGTATACTTCTCTTGGGGTTCAATAAACTTGAGAGGAATATCCTCAAGCAAATCAATAAATGAATTTAAACGTCCTTTATTACCCGCACTTACGGTAATATGCACATTACTAAAGTTAGCTCTTAGTTTACGAATAAAACTTACGAGCTTGTATAAAGGGTGATTTTCAGTTACTTTAGGAGCAAATAGATTGCGTAAAGCTAAAGCATTAATATTTTCTAGCGATTTTAAAGTAAGATCACCAATAATCGGTTGATTTTGTCTATTTAATCCTAAAGTAATGAGCTTTTGTACATTAGGTTGGGCTTCGAGTTTTACTTCCTCTTTAGTTCCTACTGAGTTTTGCACATAAGACTGCAACAGATTATCTAAAGGTAAAAATGGGCTCGTATGTTCGAGCTCTTGTCCTTTTAACTCTTGCCCCTGAGCCAAGTGCGACATACTAGTAAAGTAGTCTTCATACTCAATTAAGTTAGCCTTAGCTCTTAATTGCTCTAATAGTTGCTCAGTATTAAAGTAAAGATCTTCAACTTTAACTGGTGGCCAGAGGCGATTATCGACGCGGTCTTGATAACGACGCTCATTTTCGGCAGCAAAGAACTCGCCCACGCCTTGGTAACCTGTAAAGTAAACTACTTGTACTTGTCCTTTGAGGTAGTCAGCTAGCGAGCTTAAAGGTGCCTCATAAAATAGAGGTAAGTAGTATTGCGAGCCTTGTGGTAAAGGACCTTCATTTTCGGTAATTAAGGCATAAATCGAATTTACATCCACAGGTATAGAACCAAAGTAGTCTAAAAACTTCTGGGCAAAATTCTTTCTTGCTACCTTGCTACTTGGAAACTCTGAACCTGGGTTAATATTTATTGATTGGACATTAACAAAGTTTTGACGCTCTTCGGTAGTATAAGAACGTATCCGGTCAATAGTGTTTTCAAAAAAGTCTAAACGATAAGGGAACTCAGCTCCCATTGGGAAAAAGCTAATTTGTCGACGAGCTTGAGAAAATTCACCAGGCTCATAAACTAAATCTACTTCACTATAACCTGCATCTAAAAGATCTTGACGCACTTGCTCGAGACTACGTTCTTGCCCTGCACGGTAGTTAGTTACATTAACAAAACTACTTGCTGGCGGTAGCTTATGTAAAGCCGTAGTTAAAGAAAGAATATAAATTCCTGGCACTCCACTACCTAGAGCTTCAAGAAAGCTAATGCGTTCGGAAATAATTTGGGCACTTGGACTAAAACGATCATAAGCTAAAGTACCCCAATCTGGACAGTAAAAAACGTTATACTCTTTGTCCGCTAAATCTTTTAAAAAACCATATAAATAATCAGCCTGATTATTACTATTGGCTAAAATAAGAAGTTGCCCGTCTTGAAGCTGAGCAAATTGCTCTTGCAGTAAAAAAGGTACTGCATCTTCAACTACACGGGCAATTTTATTGGTTTGCTTAAAAGATAGAGAGAAGGGCAAAGTGATAAAGTTGCTTGCCATTTGCGCCTCACTTCTACTTTTTTAAAATAGTTTTTTCGCTAACTTATCAATAAAGAACCAACGTGCCCGACGTAAGGTTTGTTTTACCCGACGAGGATAATCTCTTTGTGCTTCTATTTGTTGATAAGAGGTTAATTTCGTACAGTGTTGCAACATAAATTGCATTTCATGCTCGGCTCTTTGCTTTAAAAGATAATAAGGATCATAAACTAATAAAGCATTTTCGGCATCTATATTAAAAGAACGTTCGTTAAGATTCGAACCTGTCCAAATATAAAACTTATTGTCTATAGCCAAGCCTTTGGCATGATAAGAGTTATTGTCGTGACGCCAAGCAAAAACTTCAATTTTACCTTCACTGATGAGGTTTTGGTTGTTTTTAAGAAACTTACGTAAGTTTAACTCATATAAGTAAGGTAAAGAATTCGCCGAAGTATAGCTTTGGTCTTCTGGATCAGTATAGAAATCGTTAGCAACCTTATCGCTGAGGATAATTCTTAATTTTACCCCTCGTTTACAAGCTTCAATTAAACGTTTGGTCAGTTGTTTAGTGAAGTTAAAGTAAGGAGTGTAAATAAGAATTTGCTCTTGGGCTTGAGTTATTACCTCAAAAATAGTTTGGTTAATCGGATTGCGTTTACCAATGCCAAATAATGGGGTAATAATTACATGCCCTGGGACAAGATTATTTGCCTTGCCGTCATTGCTTGTTTTAGCGTACTTTAAATTACGTCCGCAGAGAACATTTTGTCTAAAGTTTTTATAATCTAAACGTTCACTTTTACCTGGACGGCTCGAAAGATTATCACTAAATAGGCTAATTGCCGCCTTAGCTCCCGCTAAAGCATGCTCTTGGGCTGTGGCAAAGTTTTTATAGATAAAATCGTAAAAAGTATCAGCTAAAGCCTGATCTTCGATCAGTTGATATCTATCTTGACGATAAGTTTGGTAAGCACAATAGTTATTATTTATTGAAGCCCCTGTATAGAGAATAGTATTGTCAAATACCATCCCCTTAATATGATAGACACCAAAAAGCTCGCGAGCATTACATGGAACCCCATAAATATTTATGCGGCCATGCTCTGACTTGCGATTGAAATTGCTTAGCGTTTGGTAATACCAGTGAGAATTACTTAATTTTTGCTCTTCTCCTAAACGGCTTCTTTGAGCTCGATGGAGATCTAAAAAGACATCGACTTGCAGTTGAGGATTTTTTTCAACTGCATTAATTAGAGCTTGCATTACTAACTGTCCACTTTGGTCATTTTCGAGATAAAGACAGTTAATGAGAATACGTTGACGGGCATTTTTAATGAGCTCTAATAAGCTATTGAGGTACTGTTGTGGATGTTGTAAAAAAGAAATCTTGTTGTCCTCAACAATATACCCTTGATTTATTAAAGTATTTAACATTGTCAATACAAGATCAAGAAACTATTTTTTGCGTAAAAAAATAGTTAAATTGGGAAAATTGATCTTTTAGCTTTTAGCTAAAAGAATACAAAAGTACTATCTATTTTACACTATTTACGCTATTTATTGCCAAATAATTGTGCATAAATTAAACGATAGCTTTTAATATAAGTTTGCGGTTGTTGACTGAGAGTAAGCAAATTCTTTAGCTTTTGGGCATAGGCTGGGTAGACTTTTTCCCAAGCATGGAGTTTTGCCTTATTAGCCTCGGGTGCCAAGCTCAATTGATATAGTTCCCCTAGGGCTTTAATTACCTCTTGCTCGCCATAAAGAGCAAGCAAATTACCCTTGCCTGTTGACTTATTAGCATTAGCGAGATAGCAAACATTAACAAAACCACACGCTTGCCAAAAGGCACTGGTTTGCTCGTGCTGACTATACATAACTAAAAGCTGAGGATAGAGGTCTTGGCATTGTTGCACCATAAACTTACCGAGCCCTAAATGACGATACTCGGGCTTGAGAAAAATACGACTAATGCGAGCTCCTTGCCAATGTCTCAGTTCGTCGCTAAGAGCAAAATATTGCATTAGCGTTTGGATGCCAAGATTACCTGGCGGTAAGCGCGTGCCTGCAATTATTGCTTGCTGAAGCTCAGAGCCTTGGGGCAAGCTTTCGGGAATAAGGTGAACCCCGCCAATTAGTTGCCCTTGATAAAAAAGAGCATATAGCTCTTGCTCGGCAAAGGCACTGGCAAAATCTTGCACTTGATGGCGATAATGGGTTAAATATGCGAGCTTAAAGAACTCTAACTTAGAAGCAAAAGAAGTTAATTTTTGCCACTGCAGTTGGCTAAAATCTAGGTGCTTTATGGCCTGAGGAACTACAGGAGTAAACTTTTTGCCTGTAGCCATCGAAGTATAAGGCAAAGCTTGACTTTGTAAGAGAGTTTCTAAGCTCGTTGTCCCTGATAAAAGCTCTTGCCAACGACTTAGCACATCTGGCACTAAAGCTCGAAAATGCCAATCAAAATAGTACACTTGGAGTTGACGCTGACTTTGCGGAATTACTTTGTGCCATAAGCCTACGCCTGCTCCACTTTCATAACCATCAATGGTAGTAAGAAAAATTAAATGTTGCCAGTCACTTGCGAGAAGTTGCTGTAAGTGTAAAGCAGATAAAGCACTTGCCTCATCTACAAGTAAAACCTTGCCTTGTTCTTGGCAAGCAACCTCTGGAGCCAGGTAAGGGAAATTAGCATAAACTTGACGTTTGCCAAGAGAGGTTATAGCTCCTTGTCCTAAAGCTTGAATTAAATCAAGACTAAACTTAGTTTTGCCTGTCCCTCTTTGCCCTGTAAAGAGCCATAAGGTTTTTTGCGTGCTAGTTTGCAATTGCGCCAACATCTGGGCTAGCTGAGTTTGGTAACTTTGCTGTGCTTGGGCTTTTTGCTGAGCATAGGTATCTTCTTGCTGCCAAAAATGAATTAAATCTTGGTAGTTTGCTAAATAGCTTACTTGCTCTTGAGCAAAAGAATTTGCTTGCTCTTGCCCTAAAGAGTTTGCTTGCTCTTGAGCTAAAGAGTCTCCTTGCTCTTGGGCTAAATAAGCACTCACTTGGGCTAGCTCTTGAGCCGTTTGCACTACATAAGCCAAGTAAGAATTAGCCTCAGCAATCGGGCTAGTAAAAAAGTAAAAATACCCTTGCTCTTGCACTGTAGCTAAACAATAAAGCAGATTGTGGGCATGAAGGTTTTTTTGCTGTTGTGCCAAACTCAAGTGCTCATAATAATAGTTGTAAACTATGCCACTAAAGTTATAGCCCAAAATACGTTTGGCATTGCTTAAGTCAATAAGCATTACTTGGTAAGCCCCAGTGCCTGCTAGCACTTGATTTTTACTATCTAAAAAAGTAAATTGGGCAAGATCCTTGTCTTGCATCTGGGCAAGGAACTCTTGACTACTTGCCCCTAGCCAAGCTGCCACGCCAGCATTAGCTTGGCAAATAGTGGCTAAAGCTTGGAGTTGGGCTTCTAAGTCATGCCCCCAAGCAAAATGTAATTGACGTGGAGAAGGCATCATGATTTTTTTAATCCTTGCCAAGGGGTAAAGATATCAGCAGGATAAGCTATATCAAGTTGATCACATATACGAGCTACTGATTGATTTACTAAATCATCAATAGTTTGCGGATTATGATAAAAAGCTGGGACAAGAGGCATGATTTGTCCGCCATACTCGGCAACCTGAGTCATTAAACGTAAGTGCCCTAAATGTAAAGGCGTTTCTCGCACACAAAGGACAAGTCTACGTCTTTCTTTTAAGTGTACATCAGCACAGCGGGTAATTAAATCACCGTCAAAGCAATTGGCAATGGAAGAAAGAGTTTTAATTGAGCAAGGCACAACCACCATTCCATGCGTTTTAACCGAACCCGAAGAAAGGGCATTACCTATGTCTTGGTAATTATGCACTTGATCGGCTAGAGCTTTAAGTGCAGAAAGGCTGATATTGCTCTCACTTTTTAAAGTCAATTGCCCTGCTGGACTAATAATTAAATGCGTGTAAACCTGCGGTAAGCGTTGACACACTTCTAATAAACGTTGTGCGTAAATAATTCCTGTTGCCCCTGTAATGGCAATCACCAAATGTTTTTGTTCCATAATTTTTAACTTTTTTGTCTATATTATACAAGGAAAAAGTTCCCCTTTAAGCTATAACATCCGCTAAAATATAACTAGCCAAACTCAAGCTTTACTTTATATGTTTAACTTAATTAAATATGACCGCCTTACTCCCTGTTTAGAGTTACTTACCCAAGTAATTAAACAGAAGAATTTACCCCCTTTAGATTTAACGAATCTTGTTAATCTTGCCGAGCAATTTCAGGCACAAGATTTAATTGTGGTGAATAGCGATTTACAACGCTTACAAATTGAAAGCCAACTCAAACAAATTCCTGGCATTCAGGTTTTACCTAAGTTTATTACCCTCAACCAACTTTTTGGGAAAATAATAGACGCTTTTATTTTAAAAATCAATGAACAACAAGTGCGGATAAAAAAAATTAGTCCGCGCCTACTGGAAATTAACACCCAACTAAAAAACTACTCGAGCTCGCACAAACTAATTAATACGAGCAACCTTGAAGCTCTTTCGGTAAATGAAAATAATGCTATTTGGTTAACCAGTCAGCTCTTGCAACAAATGTTACAGGCTCCTGAGCAAAACCCATTTATTGCTAACCTTGCCAAACAAATTGGGGAAATTCAAGACCCCCAAGGGATTAGCTCGGCATTATTTTTTACTGCTCAAGAGTTAAGTAGTCTAGGACGTATCCTGAGCTACTATTATCCTGAACTGGCATATGAACTTATGCAAGATCAAGTTAACTATGAGCAACTGTTAAAGCGAGACTTTACTTGCTCGCCTCAGGAAAAACCTCTGCTCCAAGGGCAACTTGAGTTCTTTAGTGCCTACTATAAAAATATCCATGATTTTACCTGTAATGTTTTAGGGAAAATGCATACGTCTTCTTTTGCGCAGACGCAAAACATTATAATTACCAATCAACAAGCTGTGCTTTTACTTGCCGACTCGGAATTTGAAAGCTCTGATGTTAGTGCGGTAGAAAAAATGCAACGCATTTTTATGTTTGATACTAGAGTTTACAATAGCTCTTATATGCTTATTCTCAAAAAAGCAGCTCATCACTTAAATATCGAAATTAACTATTTTGTTAATACTTTTACGCATTTGCTTTTTGATACTACCTCGCGTCGTACTTTTCTTGATTACCTTGCAGGGCACAACTATAACTTGGATTTTAGTTTAAGAAACTTAAACTACACTAAAACCAACTCAAGTTATAACCTCTTAAGTTTACTGGGCGAAGGTACCAAAAAACGCCTCATAGCTCTACTCAACCATGAAACCTATGCCGAGATTGAGGAAGAAAAAGATAAATATAGTGAAGGTTATATTTTTACGCATCATTTGGCTTACCCTATCCATACCTATGACATGTTTGTTGAACTGCAACAAACTGATGGCTTTTACCCAAGTGACTTACGTAAAAAGCTCACGCAAGTGTTTGGGGAAGTATATAACAAGCTCGAACAAGCTCTAGGCGAGCAAGCTATAACCGAACAAACTGTGGCTCAAGCTCTGCTTAAACAAGATTTAACTGATTTGGTTAAAGTACTACGCAATCCTGGTCATCCAAGCTTACTCGAGCAAATCAAGAACTCATTGCAAGAGTATACTGCCTTTGAGAATAAAGACTTTAGTGACTTTACTCACAACCACAAAAGACAATTTCCCGGCTACTTACACTTGCGAGGCGATGACTCTTTACAAGTAGTGCGTGCCCATACGGCAAGACGCGAACTCGAATATGCTATGGATTTTATCCAACGCGAATTAAGCCAAAATCCAGCTCTCAATTTAAGTGACTTTGTTGTTTTTACTACACATTTACCAGACTACCAAGCCTTAATTCCGCAAGTAGTTCCGCCTGAATTTGCTTATCAAATTCTTAGTAGTGAAAAAAATGAGCAAATTGTTGAAGTAATTCAGTTCATTTTTACCTTAAGCGACAACTACTTAAATATCGAGCAATTTAAAAACTGGTTAAACTTTGCTTGTGTGCAAGATTTTTACCAGCTCAACAATCAAGATCTCGAGTTCTTTACGGCTTTACTCAGCAAGCACCAAGTAAACAATGAAGCTGGTTACAATGGTAAAGATATAGGCAGTGCTAGCCTCTTTAATCATGTTTTACCTTTGCATAACCAAAAACTGCAAACTAATGACTCTAACTCAATTGGCAATAATTTTCCTGTGTTAAATTACAATGCTTGGCAACATGTGTTTCTCCGAGCAAATTTAAATAACAGCTTTAACTATGCTGCCAACCAAGAGTTATTTTTAACTACTTGCTTGCCACAAAGCCAAATGAGTGCAGACTATGCGAGTATCAGTAAACTAAATAGCTTACTTACAGATTTAACCTTGTTTAATCAGTTTACTAATAGCCTCCATACAGGCGACCAATGGCTCGACTTTTTACATAATCTGGGCTTACAGTTTTTTGTTACTCCAGAACTTGAGCGTCAATTTAAACAAGCTTGGCAAGATCTTCACTCACAAATTTATCTAACCCAAGTAGGGGCAACTAAAGTAGATAAGTTCATTATTCAATCTGCATTTTTTGAGGCACTAGCAACTCGCAAAGTGGCTCCGCAACACAATAGCTTAACCTTTGCTAATTTAACTGATCTTAGTGGAACTAGCTTTAAAAATGTTATTTGCTTAGGCTTAAATGCTAATAAGTTCCCTGGCCTCGAAGAAGTAAATACTTACGATTTTACTGCGAGTTACAATAAAATTAGTACTAGTCCTTCGCTATATCAACTTTCCCAGTTGCAGGTGCTCGAGTTATTCAATAATACGCAAAATAAACTTGTTCTGAGTTATATTGGGAAAAATGCCCGTGATGATGAGTTACCGCAGTCAAGTTTACTTAGCGATACTTTAGAGTTTATTAGTAATAATTTATACTTGCCGACGCCTTTACTGCCGCAGCAAGATAATCCTGAACTAAGTAAACACTTATTGAGTATTTTTTACTCTACCCCAAGTACGCCAAGTTACTTAATTGATCTTAACCTAGGTTCTTTTGATTTACGTAACTATGGACAAAATGAATTGCAACTAAGCCAAAGTTTAGATAATGAGTTACTAGCAAAAAATCTTCTCCACACGGCATATCCTAGCTTTAATCGCACTTGGTTAAATCTCGAAGGACAAGCACCAGAACAAGAAGATTTTGCTAACTTTGGGCAAATTCTTGCTTGCTATAAACAAGTGCTCGACCTAAGCAACGATGATAATCTTCTTGTTTATGAACCACATTATCGTCCAAATAGCGAGCATTTAACATTTACTTTTAGCCTTAGAGATCTAAGTAGTTTTATGAGCCTCGATACCGAGCGCTTACAAGAAACAAAAATTTGGCAAAATACGCTCGCAGTTACCTCGACCTATGGTCTAGAAATGAGCGATACAAAAGTTAAATGGAAAGCACACAAAGCTCTAGAAAAACTTTATACTAGCTCAATTAGTGCCGAGCATTTAATGCAAAATCTTTATCTCGAAGGGGACTTTCTTAAAACCACTCTGGTGCAAACTAAACTCAACCCTGAAATTGAAAAATTTATTAATCAAGCTCAGGCTCTCGAGCAAATTAAGCACACTAAGGTTTTTTATAGCCTCAAAGATTTGTATCATTTAGCTCGCAATGCTGATTATCCAGCTCCAGCAAAACTTGACACAGCTTTACATTTTGAGCCTCAAACTACAAGTCTAACCTTTAAGTTAGAGCCCGCATTTATCGAGCGTTGTCGTCAGTTTTTTGCCGAGTATAGTCAGCAACCAGTTTTTGCTCAACTAATTCCTCGCATGCCAATTTACATGCTCCTTGATGAAGTAGAGCAAAAACAGCAAGGTAACAAAGACATCTATGTGCAAATAAATGTCGATAGCTTAGTATGGCAAAATAGTCTAAAACTTGAACTCGAAGACGATAAAATTAAGTTTTGTGAATTACTTGATCTAAAGCGTAAACCTAAAGTTTCTAGTCCTTTAGGGAATGTGGTTACTAATATCAATAACCTCGCACAGATTTTAGCTGCTTGCCAAAATCCGCAAATCCAAAGTCTCTATATTGACTACTTTATTAGCAGTGAAGATCTAAGTAAAATCCAAGAGTTCGAACTCCCAGAAACTCTGGTAAAACTTTGCCATGACCAGCGTTTAGTTTATCAACTTCTGGATCTAACGAGCCAACGCCAAAGCCTGCTCGAAGCAGGAGGCAAGGCTCTGAGCCAAATTCTCAGTTGGTTCTTAGTCGGACGCAATCTCCTTCTACCTAAGGATCAAGAGAGCTTTTTTGTCCAACTTTTTAGTGAAAGGGATATAATTCTGAGTAATCAAGAAAACAATTTAATCAATGAATTATATTCTGGGCAAGAGTACGATATGCTAAAATCCTTTAGTTTTTATCGTAAAAAGACTCAAGTTGCTCTTAACCTTGAGGCTATTAAGTTAGCTCTAGAAAACTTTTACGCATAAATAATGCTCCCAGGATTGCTCTGGGAGCTTCTTTTTGCTAAGAACATAGAGGCTTTTTTTTGCCAACAAAAAAAAGGAGTGGACTAGTAATCCACTCCTTAAAATCACTCTAATTTTAATGTTTTCTAGAAATAATAAATCTCTAGATTGCCACGACTACTCTAGTAGCCTAAGGCTCAGTTGGAGAACTAAGCTACATCTGCAGCTGTATCTGCAGGTAAAGGATATTTCTCACTTAATTCTTTATCGATTAAATAAAGACCTTGACCTTTAGTACCTACAATACCAATTTTACGTAACATTGAAGTTAAGAAGAACTCATCAGCGTGTTGCGTAGTTACTTGAGATTGTAAATTTGCGTAAGTAGCAAAATCTTTGTGTGATAAACATACATCTAAAATGTTGTTAAGGTCTGCTTTATAACCTTTTTCCATTTCATAAATGTACACAAAAAGATCTTCAATATTATCAAACTCACGTAAACCTTCAGGGATTTCACGTAATTCAGCTTGATAACCGCATTCGCTTAAGTATTCAACGCCAGAATTAACGTTGTCTAAAGCTTTTTGTGATAGGCTTAAGAAGTAACCTTGTACTCCTTTTAAAGTTAGGTCATTTGCCCAACCTGAAATATCTAAAAACAGATTCGAGCGGAAGTATTCTTGATTGATTTTGTCGTTTAATAACGCAAGTATGTTTTGATTAATCATAATATGCAACTCCTTGAGTAAATTTAATGTTTAAATGTAAATTAGTGGATAGACTCAATATCACGGTCAACGTAGTAAACAGCAATACCGTCATTACCAGCTATATCAAATTTACCAAGAATGTCAGAGAATAAAGATTCTTCTTCTACTTGTTCATCAACGAACCATTGTAAGAAGTTAAATGTTTTATAATCTTGAGCTTCTTGTGCTACTTTTACACAATTGTTAATTGCTGAAGAAACAAATTGTTCGTGTTGGTAAGCTTGTTCTAATACTGATCTTAAATCTTTAGTCTCAATATTAACCGCAGGAACAACACCTACATGTGGACGTACATTGTTATCTTCAAGATGTTTCCAAATGCGTTTAAAGTGTTGGTATTCTTCTTCAGCGTGTGATTTGAAGAATGAAGCAGCACCTAATAAACCTTGAGTACGGCACCAGTTAGACATTTGTAAGTAAATGTTTGAACTGTGGAGCTCATAGTTTAATTGTTGGTTTAAAACATCAATAACCGATTGTTTTAACATAATTAAATTTCCTTTCTTTTGTTTATTTTTTCTAAATCTTTGTTATAACTTTGACTTGAGCAAAGAACTTATTGCCAAAGCTATGCAACCATAGGTTTGACGATAAATTCTTGACTCTTTTAGTCAAGTATAAGTAAAATTATTTCAATTTTGTTATGCTTCTATTATAGGCCTTAAAATAAAAAATTTAAACAAGCGAGCTTGAAATTTGCCCATTTTTAGGACAAATAAAAATTAAAAAAGAATTATTAACAATAAAAAGTATAATCAGCAAGCCTTAGTGTTAATAATTAACATTTAACTTTAGCACTTTATTAAAAATCAACAAGTTAACACTTGTGCAAATAGCAATAATTACAAATTAAGTCCTCTCTAAATAGGTTTTTTTAGCTTTTAGTGAGCCTAAAAGGCAATTTAGTTCCTGTTATTTTGCCCTAAATTAAATATTTTTCTAAAAGGGCTTGCAAAAATTTTATTGTTAAGTTTAGCTTATTAATTAATTTCCTCACGCCGTTTTTTATTAATTTATTTACCTTAACCTATTGCTCAATTTCTTTTTTCTCAAGCCGAGTTGAAATAGATAGCTTTGGTAACCGAGCCCTTACTTTTGGTTAACAGAGCTCTTACTTTAGTTGTATTTTTATCTTTGCCTCATACTTTTAGTTTGCCTTGGCTAAGTTTTTGCCATGGCTAAGTTTTTGCCATGGCTAAGTTTTTGCCATGGCTAAGTTTTTGCCATGGCTAGGATTTTGGTTTAAGGAGTTATTGACTTAAGCTTTTAAGCAATTTATTTACTTAGCTTCTTATATAAACAGTTAGCTTGCCTTAATTACTTATATAAGCAGTTAGCTTGCCTTAGTTACTTATATAAGAAGTTATCTTGGCTAGTTACATGTATTAAAGGTTACATGTAAGCTTAGCTACTTACATTCCTTGGGTTTAAATTAAGTTATTCTCCTTGCCCTAACACAAGTTACTTTTTTTCATAAGAAAAAACCCGAGGTCAGTTACCTCGGGTCACCTGTCTAAAATAATATAGGAAGTATGTTAATTAGACGTTACAGTATCATTGTTAGCTTTACTATCAATATAGTCTAAAATATCTTTAACTTGATAAGTATATTTTTTGCCACAGCAATTACATACAGCTTCAAGAGTTGGTGAAGTTTCATCTTCTAGTTCTGCACGTCCTAAAGAAGCTATAGCTTTAAAGTATTTTTCTTCTGAACAAGTACATTGGAAGCTCAGATCTTTTTCTTTAGCTAGAGTTACTTGTTCTTGGTTAAATAAACGATAGAGTAAATCAGAAGCAGAAAGTTTTAAAAGCTCGCCGTCGGTTAAAGTATGAGCTAGAGTCGCTAAGCCATTAAAGTCTTCTAAAGTACCTGATTCATCTGGAATAAATTGCATAAATAAACCTGCTGCATTTACATCCCCATGCTCATCAACTTGAGAAGCAATACGGAAAAAGGCAGGAATTTGTACAGATTGACGGTAATAGTCTAAGATCGAATCTTGAATCGAGTTTAAGTTAACGCGAATAATACTTTGGTAAGGTTGCATTTGTCTGTCTGCAAAGTATACCGACATAATTAAGTTAGCTTCAGGATTAATTAAATCCTCAAGTTTTGCTTCTTGCGCAAACTCAGCATTTTCATCTAAATAAGCTACCACACGAGCAGTATCACCTAGTAAGCCTACAGATAGGGCTCTTACTGGAGTACCTTCAGATTGAATAGCTAAAGAAAAGTTACCATCTGTTTTAAGATAGTGTTTTAAAATTGAACCTACCACTAAAAGCTCACCTAAAAGCTTTTTAATTGCAACTGGGTAGTTAACTTGATGTTCAAGCGAATCTTTTAAGGTTTTATGAACGTTGATCCATAAACCTTGTGCTGGTTTTACATCAAATAAAAAGCGATACATGCTATCACGATCAGCTAAACCTAGTTTTTCTTGTTCCGCTGATACGGCAAATTTGTTGTTTGTCATTATTCCTCTGGATATATTTTAAATTAATTTTTTTCAGCTATATTATAGCACTAGAGTCAAGCTTTTTCAATATTTACGTCTAAATTTTAAAATTACTAATGAATTTACCGCTACTTTTAGGTATTTAAACTTCTCAAATTAAAAACTTAAACTCAAACTTCTAGTTCTATATGAGCCCCTCTTCTCTTTTAGGGACAATTTTTTGAGCTAAAAAAGTCAAGTTTCTTTATAATAGAGAACAAAGAAAAAAGCACGCGCTTTTACGTGCTTTTTACTTATAATTATCTAAAGAAGAACGGTCAATTTTGAATTTTTGCAAGGTTCGACGTTCTTTTTTGTTAGGTTTGTGTGCCGAAGCGGTATAAGACATTTTATCTATACGTCTTTGTTCTGCAATTTGCTCACGCAACGCCACACTTTCAGGCGTTTCCTGATAATAATTTTGGGCTACTTTATAAGCTGTACGACGGTTACTTAATTCTTGCACAATTACCGTAATCTTTTCATTACCTTTTTGTAAAGTAATTTGTGCTCCAATCTCTACTTGGCGCGAAGGCTTGGTTCTTTGCCCATTATAGGTCACCTTACCACCTTCTACCATTTGTGTAGCTAGAGAGCGAGTTTTATAAAAACGAGCTGAGTGTAACCACTTGTCGAGACGGACAACTAGTTCATTATCATTACTCATGGATTCTCCTTATATCTTTTTTCCTTGAATATTATAACATTAATAATCACCATTTGAGAACGCAATATTATGAATCAAATTTTACTCATTCCTCTATTTCTTTTACTGCTCCTTTGTTTTTACCTCTGGCATAAACTTAGTCTTAGCAAACAAAACTCGAGCCTCCTTGAAAGCAAACTTATAGATCTAACTAGCGAACACTTAAAAGTAAGTGGCGAACTCGAACAAGTACAGTTTGACTACCAACAAAGCAAAAGTCTGTTTTCCCAACAAGAAACTGAGTTAGCTACCTTAAAAAATACTAACGCCCACTTACAAACTCAAGTAGAACAACAAGAACAAAAAGCTCAAACACACGAGCAAAAGCTCGAAGAACAACGTCAACTTGCTGGACAAGCTCAACTCCAAGCTAGCCTAGGGCAAGAAAAAATTAATCAACTCGAAAAAGAAAAAGAGCAACTAGCCCAAGAGTATCAAGATAAGCTCAATCTGCTTAAACAACAACAGCAAGAACAACTTCTTAGCCTCGAAAAACAACAAAAAGAACGCTTTGTTCAATTACAAGAAGCTTACAAACAACAAGAGCAAGCTACTAAAGAACAGCTCGAAGCTATGCAAGTAATTACCAACCAGAACTTAAAAATCATGCAAGAGAAATTAGAAAATGCTACTTCTAAACTCGTGCAAGGTACTTACGAAAAAAATATCGAGCAATTTAAAACCATTACTAATCCGTTTAAAGAAAAACTCGAAGAGTTTAATAAACGTACTAACGATATCTTAGAGAAAAATCTGCAAAATGATTCTAAATTTGCTACGCAAATTGAAACCTTTGATAAGCAAATTGAAAAAATTCATGCCCAAGCAGATAATCTATCTAATGCCTTACGAGGTTCGGTTAAAAAACTGGGCAACTGGGGTGAACAACAACTTGCAGTGCTCCTTGAAAGTGTAGGTCTCATTCGAGGCACCCACTTTGCTTTACAACCAAAATTTAAATCGGCTGCAGGAAATAGTTTACAACCTGACTGTGTCCTTAACCTACCTAACGGACGTAAAATAATTATTGATAGTAAAACTACTTTAAATGCTTACTACAATGCTTATAACGCCAAAACCAAGGAAGAAGAAACCCTTGAGGCACAAAAACTTGTAAAAAATATTGAAAGCCACATTAACGATCTCAAAAGCAAAGAGTATCAAAAACTCCCTGAACTTAATAGTTTAGATTTTGTTTTAATGTATATTCCGATCGATAATGTCCTTTCTTATATTGCCCAAACAAAACCTGAGGTCTTCTTAGAAGCCCAAAAAGCCAATATTGCTATAGTTACTAACTCAACTCTGTTCCCCCTGCTAACGCTTATTGATAGTATTTGGCAAAGCTATGAACAGTCAAATAATGTGCGTAAACTCATTGAATGGGCAGATAAATTCTTTGCTCGCATGGGTGATATAGCTATACTTACCAAAAAAGTTGGTGATAATCTGAGTACAACTAATAATAACTTTAATAAACTCTTATCTCGCTTAGTAAGTAATAGTGGAGCTCTTCGACGCGTAGAAAAATTTAGTAGCGAAGCTAAAAAAGCTGGAGCTGAACTAGAAAAGCTCCAACCTTTAGCAACTAGTGTTGAACAGCAAAGCCTCAATCAACTTGATAACTTTATTGCTCAGCTACCCCAAGAAGCTACTGCTGACTTCTATGCAGATGTAATAGACGAGGCAGAGTTAGAGCAAGAACAAAGTTTAGTGCTTGGACAAGAGCAGAAACAAGATTTAGAACTTGGAGATGCTCAAGAGCAAGATTTAGAACTTGGACAAGAACAAGAGCAAGATTTAGAACCTGAAGTTGATCAAGCTCAAGATTTAGAACTTGGACAAGAGCAAGAACAAGATTTAGAACTTGGACTCGATCAAGAACTAGATCTAGAGCAAGCAGTTCTAGCTCCTGAACCTATTAGCTATACAGATCCGCTTGCAGATCCTGAACTAGCAGCCCAAATTCAAAGTCAAATGGCAAATGTTTCGGCTCACAATGAAGCAAACTTCTTTGCAGAATATGACCAAATCTTTGCTCCTTTTGATAAATAATAATTTGCCTCTATTAGTTAACTAATAGAGGCATTATTTTTTTCGGCTATAATATAAGAGGATAAAACTTTTTACGTAACTTTATACTTATGACGCAACCAAAAACCTTTAATGCTTTCGAATTTAACTTAAATGCTAATAGCATTATTGAAGCTAGTGCAGGAACAGGAAAAACCTATTCCATAGTGAATATGTTTTTACTGCTCCTCTTGCAGTTAGGCAAAAAGCCAATTGAGCAGCCGATAACTGCCAAAGAAATTCTCTTGGTTACCTTTACAAAAAACTCAGTAGCAGAAATGCAACAAAGGGTAATTGACCGCATGCGCTTAATGCAAAAAGTGCTGTTTATTCTTCGTCACCAAGATAACGCAACACAAGATTTTGCCCAAATGTGGCAAGAACTCCCTGAGCTTGAGTTTAGTAAATACCATTTAGATAAAAATAAAATTCTTGCTGATGAATTTACGCGTTTGTGCCTCGAGCAAATCTATCAAGAAAGCCGGATAAATGCTTGTTACCAAATTCTTGAACGTGAACTCTTTAGTAATGATTTTTCTATAATGACTTTAGACTCGTTCATAGGGCAAGCTCTACTTAAGGTTGATAATGAACTCAATCCTAGTACCCTAAAAACTTTTCCGCTCGATAAAATCCAAGATAATGTCGATGATCGACGCACAGACCTCTTTCGCAGTAGCTATAGCCAAGTTCTTAAAGAGCAAATTAAGGCAATAGATTTAAGTGGACTAGCTTTAACTGGGGTACAAGTTATTCAAGAACTCAGCCATAAACTGGCTGCAACTCCTTTAGCTACTACCTATAAAGCTACCACTAAATCTGGCAAAGTGAGCTTGAGTCAAGAAGACTTAAGCATTGAAAGCGATTACTTTACCAGTGGCTTGTTTATTACTAACTATGATAGCTTTAGTAAAAGTCACACCACGTTACTTAATTTAATTATTAGCTCGATTTACCAGTATATATCTCCAGAGCGTATTGCTACTCTTTATCACAAGTATGGCTTTGATGAGCAAACTACTTTACTTGATATCTATCAAGCAAAGCTAGAAGGTTTTGCTCTCTTTAATAGTTTACGCATTTTCTTTACCCATAAAATTATTAATCGCTTTTTAGCCACTTGCTATAAAAATAAAGAGCTAGATCTGAGCGGTAAAGCCTTTTTACTTTTAGAAAAAATTAATCCACAAAGTAAAAAAATAATTCGTGATCTCTATAAATTTGTATTTATTGACGAGTTCCAAGATACCTCGCCAGTGCAATTTGATATTATCGATCGCTTATTTTTACAACGCAAAGACGAGCAAGATGATGAGCAGTCGGGCTTAATTATGATCGGAGACCCTAAACAAGCAATTTATAGCTTTAGGGGTGCCGATATCTTTAACTACTTTAAAGCCCAAAATAAACCTGGGGTAGTGCAAGCTCCGACTCTAAATCGTAACTTCCGTTCGAGCCAATCTTATGTTCAAGCTTGTAACTATCTGTTTACTGCCAATCGTAATTTCTTTACCTTACCGCAAATTAAATATCCTTTAGTTGAGGCGGGGAACAAAGACAAAGAAGTACTAGCTTTACTTAATGAGCAAGGGATACTCGAGGAAGTAAACCCTCTGAGCTTAATCACCCTGGCTCAAGCTGAGAGTAGCGAGAAAAAAGGCAAAAAAGAAAAACAGGACTATCCGCAAGTTTTAGCCGATTTTATTGCCCGTTTACTCGAATTAGGACAACAAGAAAAACTCCTGTTAGTTGCACCTAAATATATCGGTCAAGCTACTTATCAAGGACGTCCGGTTAGAGCACAAGATATTTGCTTGCTTGTTCATCGTCATGATACAAGCCAAAAAGTCGCAACCTACTTAAAAACTCAGTATGATATTAACTCTAACTTAAAATCAGACTTTTTAACTGCCTCAACTAGTAGTTTGCATGAAGATCTTACTCATGCCTTAAAGGCAATTTTTGATGCAAATAACAGTCGTCAAGTACGAAGATATCTTTATACTCCTCTAGGAGGCAAGAGCTTTGCTCAAATTCAGCAAACTCTAACCGAGGCAAATCAATACAATCAAGTGCGCCAGCACCTAAAAGAGCTCAAAAACCTCTGGGAAAAGCAAGGCTTATTCCAAGCTTTTGATCAACTTGTGCGCGACAACCTGATTTATAGCTCAGTTAAAACTAGTCAAAACTATGTGGAAAACCTCTGGCAAGTATTTAACCTCTTATTTGCTCGCTTACAAGATCCAACTAATCCCCAGTTGGTATTTACCCAGTTAGAGAACTCAACCTTTATCAATGACTTCTATAGTGAAGCGCAAGAGTTACTGGCTAAAAGTAATAAAAGATATCAGATTAACCAAAATATTAGCTATCAAGAACAACAAGAGCAAGTAACCATGATGACCATTCATGGCTCCAAAGGTCTTGAGTTCCCTATAGTTATTGCGTGGGAAGAAAAAGAAATTAAGCTCGCTTGGGAAGTTAACTCAATTTTACCTAACTTTGAGGACTTTTATGACTTTAGCGATGCTTGCCAATTAAAATTCTCGCAAGATCTTGCGGGTGCCGATCACGCGCGTTTACTTTATGTTCTCTTAACGCGAGCTAAAACGGCGATGTTCTACTTTTACAAAAGTGAACTTATCGAACAAAATCTTGCTAACCCGCAAGTAATGCAAAGTTATCAAGAGCTTATAACTGCCGATCCTTATAACTATCAAGAGCAAGAATTTACTTCTCATCTTGCTGCAGACTATGATGCTTTTGTTAAACAACAGCAAGAAGATAATGGCAATCTTTTATTAGCCTATTATAAAGAACGTCATCTGGAGTTTAATCCTGAGCTCGACCAACAAAGAAAGTTCTTTGAGTTAATGCCAAGAGCGACCTTGCAAGTAATGCAACCTAGCTTAAACCTTGAGGCACAGGTGCCTCCAGGACTCGAAAAACAAACTTGCCAAATTAACCAGGCTAATCTCGAAGTCTTTCCGATTATGCCTAACCTTGCCCAAGGTCTGGCTAAGCTCTTAAAGCTCCTCGAGATCACTAGCCCTAGCTTAGCAAGAGTAAGCAGAGATGTGCAAGAGAACAAAGAACAATTAAATCGCCTCGAAATTCAAGCTCTAGGACAAAGCTTGTCGCGTCCGCAACAACAAGTAGAAGTTGAGGATGACTATATTTACCCGAGTCTAACAAGCCAAGAGCTCAGTCAGCGTTTACCCCGCGGAACTATGCGAAGCTTTAGTAATGTCGCTCCTCACTTTACCCAACAACTCGAACTAAAAGTTTATAAAGGATCCTATGCCGATAATGCTAACATTAACGCCCAAATCCAAAGTGAACTTTTACAAGAGGCAAAAGGGCAAACCGAGCTCAGCGACGGGGATGAAGGACAAAACCCAGCTAGCACCTTTAACTATGCTTTGCCTGAGGATCAAAAAGATTTCAGCCACAGTAGTTTTGAAACATTAGTACAAAATCTTCCTGCTGGAGCCGAGTTTGGCGATAAGATGCATAAAATCTTTGAAGGTTTTTATCGCGAGAGTAAAACCACAAGCTTGAATCTTGATAACTTTTGCCAAAGTCTGGTGCAGCAAGAGTTTGGGCAAAATAATAATCTCATTAGCCATTTGCTTAAAGCTAGTCTTGCCTATGAGCTAATTGATCTCAAGGTTCTGCGTCAAACTAATTCGCTCGAACAAGCTATTTTAGCTGCAGGGCAAGATCCAGGAAGTGATATTTTACGTTTAAATGTTGGCAAACAAAGAGCAGTGCTCACCGAATGGCAGTTTTACTTTAATAAAACCGCACGAGCTAACTACGAACGTTTAGTGCCTCGCTTTATTGAAATTTTGGCACGCAACAATATAATTCAGTTAAAAAGTCAAAGCCAATTAAATCTCTTAACCGACCAATTTACGGGAATTATAGATTTAATTATTTTTAGTGAAAAAGAAATTTTCATAATTGACTATAAAACTAATTACCTAGGAACGGCATTACATAATTATTCGAGTTCGGCTCTTGAACAAAAAATGCAAGAAACAGGTTACATTTTACAAATGTACATCTACTTGGCTGCCGTATACAGCTATTGTCGTCAACATCTTTTCTTTGATAAGCCAGAGCAATTGGCACAAATAAAATTTGTTGGCTTGCATTTATTTATTCGTGGCTTTTTACATCAGCCTCAAGCTCATGAGCCTAAGTATGGAATCTATGGACAAATGCCTGATCACCAACTCTTACAAGAGCTCAGTGATCTAATTGTAAATTTAGAGAAAGCATAACTATGGCATCGCCTATTTTTCTTTTAAGCCGTAGATTTAGTAAGTCAGTACGTCGCACCCGTTTTACACGGGTGAGCTACTCCCTCTCGGTAATAGCCTTTGTCTTAGCTACCTTGGCTATTGCCTTTATTACTACGGTATTAAACTCTATGCAGCAATTTCAAAAAGAGAGATTGCTCAACTATACGCCGCAAGTTATTTTAACTTTTAATCAACCTTTGACGCTTAATGGGCAAGCTAGCCCCGAGGCTCAACAGGCTTTTAACCTTATTAAACAAAGCCCCATTAGCTCGGAGCTCAATCAAATTACTCTCTATGCGGGGGGCAAGTTTTTTATTCAAGTAAGGAATACGCTAGTCGAAGCTCAGGTTTTTGGTCTGGATAATACTAATCCCCAAAGTCGTGAGGTGCTAAATTCGAGCAGTAATCCTGTGCAAAACTTTCCGCCTGAAGTAGCCAATTTACCGCTCGAAGCAGGTAAGTATGAACTGGCTATTTCCGAGCAAACGGCACGTGAGTATTTTCTCTCAGTAGGGGATCAAGTAACTTTAATCAATAGTGAAAAATCAACTTATTTACCTACTGGCTTTATGCCCGTAATGCGTCAGTTTACTATTGCTTATATTTATCAAGATCAAGGGCAAAACACTACTTGGTATAGTAATATTTACGATATAAGTCGCTTAAATCTCGAACGCAATGTTACCCGAGTAAACCTCTTTCTCAAGGATGCTCTCGAAATTGAGACTTTAATGCCTAAATTAGCCAAATACCTAGGCTTAGAAGCTCAAGGTAACTATACTTATGGCAAAGATCAAGGAGAAGGAGAGCAATTACAGGTGATAGCCGCTAGTGATTGGCGTCAGAGCCTTGCCGTACTCTTTAACTCAATAAAAACTGAAGGGCAAGTAACTACAACCTTAACTTCTCTGTTAATTATTATTGCTATTTTAAGTTGCTTAATTACCTTTAGTTTTATTATTGTCGAAAAAGATCGCGATATTGCCGTGCTCAATGTTTTAGGCATGCAACCAGGAAAAATAAATCTGGTGTTCTTGACCATGATCCTTGGTCTGCTATGGCGAGGCAACCTCATTAGCCTTGTTCTTTTTATCTTGGCAAGTTATTTTTGGTCAAGCTACAATGTTTATCTCAATTTAACTATCCCGCTGGTGCCTGATTACTTGAGTCTTGCTCTGGTTTATCTGGGTTGTACCGCAATAATTTTTCTTACCACGGCAATTGCAGCTTACTTTATTATTCGCATTCGCCCTGCACAAGTTTTACGTTAACTATGCCTATTCTAGAAGTAAAAAATCTTTCGTTAGCTTATAAAAACAACCAGGCTCAGGTTAGTCATGGTCCTATTGCTCCTGAAGAAAATAAAACCATTATCTTTTCTGACTTAAGCTTTTCCATAGAGGCAGGAGAACAAATTTCTCTGGTAGGTAGATCAGGAAATGGTAAGTCTTCGCTCTTGTATTTACTTGCAGGTTTTGAGCAAGTTGCACCGCAAACTATCTTTTGGCAAGGTCAAGATCTTGCCCAAATGTCAGCTAAGCAAATTAATCAACTGCGTAATAAAAGTATAGGTTTTATCTTTCAGTTTCATAATCTTTTACCTGACTTTACTGCTCTTGAAAATGTGCTTTTACCAGCTCAAATAGGTAATTTTCCTTTAGCCCCTGCCAAAGAGCGAGCTTACCAACTTTTAGAGTATATGGGACTAAAAGAGCGCATTAATCACTATCCGGAACAACTTTCGGGTGGGGAAAGACAAAGGGTAGCCATAGCTCGAGCATTAATTAATAATCCGCAATTAATTTTAGCCGATGAGCCTACAGGAAATCTGGATCAAGAAACAGCAAGCGAGGTGATGAAGCTTATTAGCCAAATTAGCCGTGACTTTGCGACAAGTATTTTACTTGTAACCCATGATCCTGAAATTGCCCAAAGCATGCCTCAACGTTGGCAGCTCGATAATGGGAGAATTAAAGCCTATGCTAATTAGTAAAATTGCTTGGCGTTTTTATACTTTTAAATCTAATATTCGGGTTCTTTCCTTTATCAATCGCTTAACCAAACTCGGAATTATCTTGGGGATAGCCATTTTAATTATGACCAATGCCGTAATTAATGGCTTTGATAAGCAACTACACGACAAGTTTTTAAATTTAATTCCGCAAGCTTTGGTGTATACCCCAAATCAGCAACCTTTTGCTGAAGGAGAAAAACTCGAACAAGAGTTAAAACGCTTTACTAATGTCGAGGCTATAAGTCCTCTTGTTTCTCGCACCGTGCTCATTGAAAATGGTCCGCAAAAAAGAGTGATTCAAGCTTTTGCGGTTGATCCGCATAACTATGCTCAAGTGAGCTCTTTAGGTGACTATGTCCAAGAGCAAGGCGGACTCCAAACCTTACTAAGCTCGAGCTTGGATCCCCAAGGACAAGAGCTTTTACTCCCTAAAGCTAAAATTCTTGCCCAAATTAATGGCGAACAAAACTTTAGTGAGTATTTAAATGCCCCAAGTATTTTACTGGGTAAACAACTGGCTCAAGCTTTACAAGTTGAAGTAGGTTCTTTTGTGCGTCTGTATCTTTTTGGGGATAATAACAACCTCGAACAAAACTTTTACTTTATGGTAACGGGGATTGTTGATTCGCAAGGGGTTTTTGATAAAGAACTTGCGTTATTTAATATTTATGACGCCAGTCAAATAGTTGACCCAAGTTGTACGCGTCCGCAAGTGGATTCACAAGGACAAATTACTAATGCCAGTAATTGTCAGTTAAGCCCCCAAGAAATAGCTAATGCTTTTCAAATTCGCTTAACTAATCCTGATGTCCTGAGAATTACTCCTTACCAAGGTTGGCTTAGTGACCAAGCTCTAAACTATAGTTCTTGGGGACAAATCTATCCTAATATCTATCACGATATTCCGATGATTAAGTCACTGCTTAATCTGGGCTTAATTTTTGTGGTAACTCTGGCGGGCTTTAATGTAATTTGTGCGATCCTAATTCAAATTCGTGATAAGAAAAAATCCATTACTAGCCTTCAAGCTGTAGGATTAGGACGCGGACAAATCCATCAAATCTTTGTGCTCTATAGCCTCATTCTTTCGGGGCACGCAGTTATTATAGGGATGCTCCTTGGTGTGCTCTTAAGTTTAGCTTTAGAGTTTATTAGTCACTGGTTACTAAGCTCGGGCGTTGAAGTAATTAGTGCTGCTAACTACTTTATTGACTATATTCCAGTTGACCTTAAAGTAAGCAATATGCTCATTACCGCAACTGCTATTATTGCGGTATCTCTGCTCACTGCTTACTTAACTAGTCTGCTTACCAATAAAAATAAAGTTGATATTAAATATTTAGCCTAAAAAAATGACCTAGAGGTTAATCCTCTGGGTCATTTCTTTTTCTTTTTCCCTGCAGTTTTTGGGCTTGAGCTTCTAAATCCTCTTGTTCCATTTGTTGCACAAATAACTCACTGCGTTGGCGTCTTTGGGCATGTTTGGCGTGGATAGAGGCTTTTTGCTCGGCAAGTTGCTCGGCACTAAGTGCAGGCTTAGCTTGCCAAGTTTGCGAGATTTTCTCTTGCACTTGCTGTTGCAAGTGTGCAAAAGAAGTAGCGCTAGCAAGATTGGTTACTTGCTCGGGCTCAAGGTCATAGGCACTTACTTTAGGGAAGTTACGATCAGGAGCCGTTTGACTTGCTTTTTGCCGTTTATACTCATAGAGCGAACTAAAGTTAGCTCTTTGCTTGAGCAGAGGCAAGTCCTGTTGCTCTGCTAAGGATTGCTCAGGCTCTGACTCTTCTAAGCTAAACTCTTCTAGCTCACTTGGACTTAAATAATAGGCTAGTCCAACTTGCCCCTCAACTCCTGTTGAAGGTAAGTACTCAGTTACCCATTCTTCGTGTCCTTCTATTTGCTCAGGATGTAAAAGCAACTGCTCATACATTTGTATCAGTTCTGGGCTTAACTCGAGCTCGGGCTCTTGGGCAAGTTGGCGTTGTAAGCGTGCCATTTGTCTTAAAGCCTCGCTAGGAGCTGGAGGTTTTTTCCAAGTTGCTTTTTGCAAGAGGTTTTCTCCTGCTAGAGAAAGATGAGCCTTAGCTTCACCCTGAACTTGAGGTACAATTAGCTTAGCTTGCTCTTTTGGAGCTTTGCCTTTAACCTGCTGAATTTGTTGTTGCAATTGCTTTTGTTCAACTTTGAGTTGTTGAATTGCTAAGCCTTGCACCAGTTTACTAAACTGCTGATACTGCTGTTGTGCTTTGGCTTGACGCTCTTGCACCCAAGCAAGAAAATTGTCATCACTTGGCTCACTACTTGCTGCAACCTCAGACTGAGGAGCTACATAATATTCTTGCTCGTTAGTTAAACCAAGCAGAGCTTCATATTGCTCAATAAGAGTAAAGAGCTGGACAATTAGCGGATGATCATGCTGATTTAATCTAGCACTTACTTCAAAAATGCGAGTTAACGGCACTTGATGTTGAATTAACTCGGCTCTTACTTGCAGCAAATCAAAAGTAAACTCTTGCCAAGCGGGAGCAAGTTTATACTCTTGATAAAGTTGAGCAAAGACTGGCTCGAGAAGCTTGAGATATTTTTTTGTTTCTTTTTGAATTTGCTTGCGTAAGCCTTGTGCCTCTTTGGCTTGGCTAGGAGCAAGCTGAGCTTGAGCTTGATCATAAAAAGAAGTAATTAACTCTTGGCGTTGTTGCAGGCGAGCTTGACGTTGTAAATACTTGAGGTATTTCTCAACTTGCTCTTGCACAAATAAACGCTGGCGTTTAGCATATCTTTGCTCAACCGTTGCTTTAATTACTTGCTCGGCAGGTGCGGTAGTTTCTTGGCTCTGGAGTTGATTATGCTCTTTTTGTAAGGCAAGAGTCATACCCATTTTGCCGATATAAGGAGCTTGCTCATCGTGCATTAATAAAGAAACAGGCAAGTCTTTGGCTAGATCTTTAAGAAAAACAAAATAATTGCTAATACGACGTTTGAGGCGAACCAAGCGTTCAAGAAACTTATTTTGCATGCGCACTAAAGAGTAAGCTGGGTTATAGCCACGTGCCAGAGCAAGAAGATAAGCATTTTTCTCTCGCACTAGTTGTTTAACTAGCTCTTTTGGTAAACTAGGATCACTATAGTCAACATAATGACAACGTAAAAGTTCTTTCTCTTGCTCTTTTATAAGCTCACTAATAGTAGCATAGGCTTGTTCGCTTTGGGCTCCTTGAGCATAAAAAGGCAGATCCTTGTTACTTTGCAATTGGACGCGTTCGCTAAGTTGTAAGTGACGCCAATAATCTAAATCAAGTTCTTTATTAGCTTGTCTTTGTTGCTCGGGTTTGTCTTCGAGCTCGGGCTTACTTTGCTCTTTAGCCTTAGCCTCTAACTGGGACTTAGCCTTGTTAGCTAGCTCGTTCTCTTGGGCTTGGGCATTATTAGCTACAAGTTTAGCTAAAAGCTCATCCCAGTCGGCAGCACTTGGAGCATTCTCTGGCGTTGGTTTTGCCTCTTTTGCTTGCTCAGGAGTATTACTGGCAAAATGCTCAAGTTGCTCTTTATATTTTTGCCACTCGGGCTTTTGTAAGGCTTGAGCTATGCCTTGGCGAGTAAACTCTTGCTGTTGATTATGAGCAATAATATTTTGCCAACGGGCAAACTCTTGAGCTTGTTGTTCAGGAGTTAATGGCGAAGCTAACTCTAACTCTCCTTGCTCATATAGCTTATAACGTTGGTTATACTCGGCAATACTGTCACAATTACCATCTAAAACTAATTCGGGCATAAAAGCAGGAAAAAGTTTAGTTTCCCAATAGTGACTAAAAAACTCACTCCAGTTACAACAAACAAGAACCTTGTCTAGAACATATTCCCAATATGGAAATTGATCATCAGGGCAAAGAGTTTGGTAAAGATTAAACAAGGTTGTAGCATTAGTTAAACTTTGCTGGACAAACTCGCCAAGGTCTTGCTCATAGGCAATACTTGTAGCCCCTATAGTTAACTGAGCTTGATACTTAGCTAAACTAAAGTTGCCGAGAATTTGTAAATCAAGAGGGCGTTTAAATAAAGCGAGAATCTCTTGTGCCAAAGGCGTTTGTGAATTTTCTTGGGCAGCTAAATAGCGACTATAGTATTGCTGGTAAAAGTTTTTCCAATAGTCGAGTTTAAATTCAGCTAGAGCCACTAAAAAGATTTCTTGTACGCGACGCGTAAGCTGCTTTCTTACTTGCCCTTTTATTTCTTGCAAGCTGTTATTAAGTTTAATTTCTTGCTCGCGTAGTTGCCGTAAGCGTTGATTTTGTTCTCTTTGTGCAACTATATCTACTGGCTGTTGATCACTAATAATAGGTTTATATTCAGGCTGATACTTACGTTGCTCATATTTGGCTCTTACTCGAGCAGCTAAGGCGGAGTTATCCCCCTCCTTAATCGCCTCTTCGAGCATTTGCCAAAAAAGTTGCGTTTTTAATTGCTCACGACTTATTTGGGTTCCAGGCTTTTGACTAACAAACTCTTGTGCCTCTTGATAGAGAAGTTTATCTTCGACTTGCTCTTCGAGATAGGCATCTATTTGGGCTGCTAGTTCAGGATTTTCTAAATCGAGAACATTAGCTTGTAAATCTCGCTCTCTTTTTTGTAAAGCTGTTTCTAAACTGCCTTCTACGCCCACTAGTTGTGCAAAAGCTTGGCTATCTAAGCCTAGCATTTGGCGATACTGTTCATTATTGAGGCGACGATTTAAAGCTTGAGCATAATAATAATTATTGATATGACTATTATCTTGCCGTGTTAACTCACTATCAGAGTTTTGCGCTTGGGCATAGAGATCCGAACGCACATAAGTAACTATCGGCGTATCCTGTAAACGTAAAAAAGCTCGCTCTTGCCCCAGTTGCTTTAATAAGTGCTTTAATCTTGGCTCGAGCATGGTGGTTAAAGAACCAAAGTAATAATAGAGATTTATCTGACTAATTTGCCCTTGAGTATTAAACGCGAGCTTAGGACTAATTAAGCTTTCAATACTCAAAGTATGTTTAATGCCCAGATCTTGCCCTACATATGTGCGTAAATCTGGACTTAAGTTATCCCATAGATATTTTCTTAACTCCAGCATGAGCTTAAGGTGAGACATGAGCTGGGTGTAACTTATTCCCTGGGGAAGATCTATACTTTTAAGTGGATCTTCAGTGGGAGAAAAAATTGTTTTAGCCATATACTTTTTGCTGATTATTTTTATGTCTATTATACAAGAGGTTGCCCAATTAAATGATTTTTGTCGTATAATATAGCCAGTTGGCTTACGCTTAGTTGCTCAAGTTTGCAGATATATGCCTCTTTTTAGGAAATTGTCTATATACGTGCAAATTTCCAACTTCCCGTAAACCTAGAGAGTAAATATAAAGATTAATAGGTTTATGTCTGAGAAAAAATCATCATATAAAGTAGTGTCTCTTGCTAGTCAAGAACCAGAGGCACCAGCATCCGAGCCTGACTCCAAGTCAAGCTCTCCCCGTCGCACCTCACGTCCAGCACGAGGTAAACATCTGTTTTGGGATTATCATCAAGATGATCCAGAACAAGAAGATTATCTAACCCAAAAGCACGAGAGTCCCCAAGTTAACTCGGCAATTACTCCGCGCGAAGTTAGGGCACCTAAAAATCCTCGCCCTGTTAAAGAACAAGAAGTTTCTAGTTATGATGTGGTAACTCCACACCAAAAAGCTCTGCAAAAGAAATTACCTTCGGCGTACTTTATGGTAATTTTACTTTCTATAGTTTCGATTACTCCAGGGCTAGCTAATACTTCTTTCAATCCTGCAATTTTAGAAATTGCCAGTGAGTATAATGTCTCTTTAGCTAAGATTCAAGCTCTGGCGGCCACCTACTTTTTAGGTTTAGGTTGTGGTCAGCTTTTATGGGGTCCATTTACCGATCGCTTTGGGCGCAAAAAATCAATTATTATTTGTACTCTCCTTGCCGTTTTAATTAACTTTATTTTTATTAATACCCAAACTTACGGACAACTGCAAACAGCTCGCTTTTTTCAGGGCGTAGTCTTTAGTTGCTTTGGTTTACTGCCAACGGCAATATTACGCGATAGCTATTCGGCACGTAATTTCATTATCTACAACTCTTGGGTAATGATTCTCTTTTTACTGGCACCAGCCTTTGCTCCTTTATTTGGGGGCTATGTTTTAATTGCTTTGGGCTGGAAGTGGATTTTTAATATTCTTTCGGCAATTTGTGTTCTGGGTTTACTGTGCTTTTTACGCAAAATTCCAGAAACTCTTGATCCAAGTCGGAGACAGCCAATTAACCCACGTGCCATTATAAAAAACTATGCCACTATTTTAACTAACTTTAAGTCGTTACTTTGCTTGAGCCTTGGAGGCTTAATGGCAGTAGTTATCTTTGCTTGGACTGCCTTATGTTCGGCACTGCTAATTAATGACTATGGCATTTCTCCGCAAAATTTAGGTTACTACTCAATTTTTCCCGTTATCTTTACTATTATTGCCAATAAGCTCAATGGTACTTTAGTTAAACAGCATAGTCCACAAAAAATTCTCGTTCTTTCGACAATAATTCAAGTGCTCTGTGCTAGTGTTAACTTTATTGTTGCCTTTTATTTCCTTGGACCTATAGGGCTAGTGGTTGCTCAAACGTTTAATGCCTTATTTACAGGCTTCCAAAATGCAAATCTAGTTTCGATTTACTTAATGGACTATAGCAATATGGTGGGCACTGCCTCCTCGCTCTTTTTAAGTTTACGTACTATTATTCCAAGTATTTTAATTTTCTTTATTAGTTTTGAACCAAGATACATGGGGAAAACTTTCCTCTTTTTTGATGCGGCAGTAATTTTTGTGGGCTTTGCCATAGTGCTGTTATTTAATCGCTTGTATCCTGCTCCTGGAGCACGTATGCATGCCTTACGTATTAAAGCAATTAAGCTACAAAAAAAACAAATGCAAGCTCGCTTTGGTTCACCTCACTAAACGCCAAGGGCACCGAGATTTCTCGGTGCCTTTTGCAACCTTCGAACAAAAAATTTGTCTAATAAAGATTAGGACTTGAAGTTTGTAACTCTGCCCTCATATATTAAACTTAAGCATCTATAATTTTATTTGCTAAAAGTAAGATAATTTTGTAAGATATACAAGTCAAAAAGTAATCATTTTTCTATTTAATCTATGCAACAAGAAAAGATTCAACTAAAAAACTATCGTTGTGCTTTTCTGGCATGTTTAATCTTATTAACGGCAGTTTTTGCTAACATTCCACAAGTATCGGCAACAAGTCGAGCTTATATCCCGAATGTTACTTTACTCTTTAAACAAAAGAGTCAAGCCCAAGAGCAAAAAGCACCTGCCTTAATCCAGACTAAACAAGAAAAAACTAAGCAACTGCAAGAATATCCTTCTCTTGCGTTAGATCTAGTTCCTCTTGAACTAAGCCTAAGTCGTTTTGCTTATAGCCTAATGCCTCTGGCTCCTTAAATTTCTCCTCTTTTTATAGGGGGCAATTTCTGGAGCAGCCAGAAATTGCAAAGATAAATTTCTTTATTTTAAGGATAGTTTAGTTTTTTTATGAACATTTTCACTTCTATTTTTACCAAGCTTTTTGGTTCAAGCAATGACCGTGTCTTAGGTCGTATGCGTCGTGAACTGAAAAAAATTAATGATTTCGAAAGCAAAATTGCAGCTCTATCAGATGAAGAGCTCAAAGCTAAAACGCAAGAATTTAAAGATCGTTTAGCTAATGGCGAAAGCTTAAATAGCATACGTCCAGAAGCATTTGCCGTAGTACGTGAAGCTTCTCAACGTGTTCTTGGTATGCGTCCATTTGACGTACAAGTACTAGGTTCGCTAGTTTTATGTTCACGTTCGATTGCTGAGATGAGAACGGGGGAAGGTAAAACTCTTACTTCAACCATGGCTTCATATTTACACGCTTTAACTGGGCGTGGGGTACACGTGGTAACCGTGAACGACTACCTTGCTGAACGTGATGCCAAAAACAACATGCCATTATTTGAATTCCTTGGCATGAAAGTAGGGATCAACCTTTCAGGTATGAGTAATGAACAAAAGCGTGAAGCTTATAACTGTGATATTACTTATGCAACAAACAGTGAGTTAGGTTTTGATTACCTCAGAGATAACCTTGTAACACGTCGTGAAGATAAAGTACAACGTGAACACTACTATTGTATTATCGATGAGGTGGACTCGATTCTAATTGATGAAGCACGTACGCCATTAATTATCTCGGGTCAAGCATCAGATACTACTGAATTATGTGTGGCAATGAATAAAGTTATTCCACACTTAAAAGCACAAGAAAAAGAAGAAATTGAAGACGAAAGCCAAGCGGGTGACTATATTGTTGACTTAAAAAATCGTCAAGTATTACTTACTGAGCAAGGTCAAGTAAAAGTAGAACAAATTCTTACAGTAGCTGGTTTACTGCAAGAAGGTGAGTCACTTTACTCTACGCGTTCTCTTTCTTTATTACACTACTTTAACGCCGCTCTAAGAGCTCACACTTTATTTGAGCGTAATGTAGACTATATAGTACAAGATAATCAAGTAATGATTATCGACTCAAATACAGGTCGTACTATGGAAGGTCGTCGTTGGGGTGATGGTACCCACCAAGCTATTGAAGCTAAAGAAGGTGTACCTATTCAAGCAGAAAATACAACTATTGCTTCGATCACTTACCAAAACTACTTCCGTACTTATGAAAACCTTTCAGGGATGACAGGTACTGCCGATACTGAAGCATTTGAGTTTAACCAAATTTATAGCCTTAATACCATTGTAGTTCCACCTAACCGTCCAAACGCACGTGTGGATTTACCAGATATTCTCTTTAAAACCGAAAAAGCTAAATTTAAAGCTATAGTAAACGATGTTAAAGAGCGTATTGAGCGTGGGCAACCGGTACTTATAGGTACAGCTTCGGTAGAAAAATCAGAAGTATTATCACAGTTTTTAACTAAAGCTGGAATTACGCACCAAGTATTAAATGCTAAATTCCACATGCGTGAAGCGGAAATTATTGCCCAAGCGGGTAAACCAGGTACAGTAACTATTGCTACTAACATGGCTGGTCGTGGTACTGATATCATCCTTGGGGGTAACCGTAAATCTATGATTGCCGAGTTAGGTCCTGAAGCTACTCCAGAACAAATTGAAGCGGTAAATAAAAAATGGGAAGCTGATAATGAACTCGTGCGTAATGCAGGTGGTTTAGCAATTATCGGTACCGAACGTCACGAATCTCGTCGTATTGACAACCAATTACGTGGACGTTCAGGACGTCAAGGTGACCCAGGTTCTTCACGTTTCTACTTATCTTTAGAAGACAATTTATTACGTATTTTTATTCCAGAAGCTCGTCTTAAAACTCTAGCAAATGCTTTTGCTAATGAAGACGACTACCTAGATATGAAAATCATGTCTCGCTTTATTGCTAATGCGCAAGGTAAAGTGGAAGCACATAACTTTGATATACGTAAAGACCTCATTAGTTACGATGACGTAATTAATGAACAGCGTAAAGTGATCTACCAACAACGTGATTACATTCTTAATAAAGATGACTTAAGTGAGTTATTAATTAACCAAACTTATGACGTAATTGGTGGAGTTATTTCTCGCTTTATGCCACCTAATACGGTATACGAACAATGGGATCTTGATGGTCTAGATTCAGTAATTAAAAACGACTTCAATTTAGACTACTCAGTAAAACAACGCCTCGAAGAATCATCAATTCTGCAAGAACAAGACTTTGTGCGTGAAATTGCAGAAAAAATGCTCGAAGCTTATAACCACAAAATGACCCAATTAGGGGGTGAGTTACGTATTGCTGTAGAGCGTACAGTATTTGTGCAAAATATTGATGACTTATGGCGTCAACACTTAAGTGATATGGAACACTTACGTAAACACATTCACTTACGTGGTTATGCGCAAAAAGATCCAAAACAAGAGTACAAACGTGAATCATTTGAAATGTTTGAAACTCTAATGCAAAACTTAAACTACAATGTGATTTCGATTTTAGCGAAAATCCAAGTAGAACAAGCGGCACAACCGCAACCTCAACCACAACCAACACCTATTCCATTTGCTCCACCGCAAGTGGCAAACAACCCACAAGTGCTCGATGAAAGTGCATTTGAAGGAGTAGGACGTAATGATCCATGTCCTTGTGGTTCAGGTCTAAGATTTAAACACTGCCATGGTAACCGTGCAACGCAAAATGCACCTATGAATCCACCACCAGCAGGTTTAGTTTAAACAAAAGTCCACACGCCTCAGGGGGTGTGGCTTTTTTTATGCTTTGTTTGCCAGCGTTTTTTGTTATAATGAAGCCTAGTTTAACTATTGATTTTACGTCAAGTTAATTTTTTTATTATGAATAAACTCAAAATTATAAGTCGCATTTGCTTAGGGGCAGGAATAGCCCTTGCCTTGACGCAAGCTCCCCAGATTTTACCTAAAGCTTTTATAGGTTCAGCCTATGCTGCTGACCAATACCAAAGCAGTAATGATCTTTTAGCCCGTATTACGCAAATTAATATCAATGTAAAAGCTTGGCAAGATCAACTCACAAGTTTACAAAGCCAAAGCAACCCTGATGCTGCTACCCAAGAAGCAATTCAGGATTTAACGACATGCATAGATTTTGCTAATAAAACCATTAGTGTTTTACAAGATCATGCCAATCTAATGCGTCAAACGGATACGCTTGGACAAACTCTAGCTAGCCTTGATAGTCAAATTACTAGTTTACAAAGTAAAATAGCTAATTTCTCTAGTGCTAGTCTAGGCATAGCTAACTTAAGTGCACAACAAATTACGGCGCAAATTGAAACTATTAACTCAAGTTTAGCCGATCTGCAAAACCAAGAATCGAGTCTTACTCCTGTAAATACTAACTTAAACGTAGATATAATTCAGAATAATACTCGTATTCAAGCTATAGAAACTAGCTTGGGCAATCCAACTAGCCTAAGCCAAACCCAAGCAACTAGTTTACAAAGTGAATTAGATTATCTTAATGCCAAAAATGGCTATGATAACTACTATATTTCCCAACAAAGTCTGTATACCAACTACTACCAAAAACAAAGTGAGTATTACGACTTACAAATAAAATACCTTAACTTAGAGTTAACTGCTTATACTCAAGGTTATACGCAAGTTTTAGGGCAACAAGTAGAAAGCCAAGATTCTAAAACTAATGCTGATTTCCCAGTATTAAACCAAGAATTACAAATTAACCGTAATCTGGTAAAACAATTTGAAACTTTAACTAGTTTCCAAAGCCAAATTAACCAGGTTGAACAAGAACGTGATGCTCAACTTGATCTGGCACAAAAAGTATCTACAACTATAGATACACAAATTGAAGTTTTAAAAGGTACTCTAGAACTAAATGTATTAATTAACCAGCAAAAAAGCTTTTTACCTAATGTAGGGCAAATTGAAAGCTATGCTTCGCAAATTAATGCTTTCCAAGTGCAAAACTTCCAGTTACTGGCAATGCAACAACAAATTGCGAGCCCAAGCACTTATATTGATAATCTAGAGTCAACTAATCGCGTAACCTTTACTGCCGAACAACGTCAGTACTTAGAAACTCTGCTAAGTCAAAGAAGTGAATTAATTGCCCAAAACTTAAAACTTCTCAATCAAGTAATAGTTGAAACTACTAAAGTAGAAAACCTACAAAATGAATTAGTGCAAACTATTACCAATATTGATGACAAGTTAAACCAACAAGACTTCTTTGTTCGTTCTACGCCAAGTATTTCTTTAAACTGGATTAAGAACTTTACCTACGGGGTATTAAACCAATGGCAAAGTATTCAAAATCAATTTACTTTTACCTTTGGTTCGCTCCTCTTTTACCTTATAGGTTTAGTATCAATTATCTTTGGTTTAAGTATTCGTAGTGGACAAAACCGCATCATAGCTCAGTTAGAAGTACTGCGTAACCGCGTAAACAACCGTAAAAAAGATAGCTTTATCGTTACTCCACTGGCTATAGGTTTAACTCTATTAGCAAGTATTTACCGTAGCTTTATTTGGGGTGGTATAGTGTTAATTATCTTTAATACTATTTTCCGCGATACTAGCTATGTAATCGATTACTTTGGTTATACCTTTATCTTCTTAATGTTCTTAACCTTTACCCTGAACCTTCTGCGTCCAGGTGGGGTATTAAACTCACACTTTAGTCCTCTAGGTTCTTATTATGCTAAAAATGAGAACGAAGACTTTGAGCCAAGTGATGTGCAGCCACAACCACGCGTGCCATTTACTCCAGTGCGTATTTTTACCAGTTCGCAAGTGGCAGCGATAACGGACAAGAGCTTTGTAACTAATCGTCTTGACTACCTCGCGGAAATTGAACGTCATGAAGGGGTAATTACTAAAGAACAAGAACTTTATGATCCGCATCTAGCTAGTTTTGAGCCAGTAAGCGAACGTGTAGTTTGTGCAGAAAGTGTTCCTGTTCTCGACCCAAGTATGCGTAAAACTAAGGTTGTAGAGTCAGAAAAATATAGTGATATTCCTGAAGCTCCTGTAAAACAATTATTTGTTAAAGCTGCTTTATTTAGCAACTCTTTACGTAACTTCTTATTAGCAACGGCAATTCCAATTTTTGTCTTTGTTAATATTATGTACTTTAACTTACACCCAACGGTAACGCCGTCAGAAAACATTATTGGTCAAGCTTTATATGTAGTTGCCTTCTTGTATATTTTAATTATGCTAATTAAATATACTCGTCAAATGAATGCAACCTACCGAGCAAGTCATGGTTACCTCGATTATTTCTATAAAACAGGTATTTTCTTCCTCTGGTTAGTACCAATAGTTCTGCTAATTATGGTAGCTTACGGTTTTGTAAATACTACAACAGTTATCTTACAACACATTTTATATAGCTACTATGGCGTGGTAATTCTGATTCTAGTAACGCGAGTATTACAACGTGAACTAGCAGTATTTAACCTCATAAACTCACGTAAAGCTCAACCTGAAGTTAAATTAACTGCTGATGATCTAGATGATGTTCAGTATGCAAAAGCTGTTTCGGATAATGTTTTTGTCCAACAAAGACAAGAAGCTAAAGCTTTATTCACTGCTCATCGTGATGCTTACTTTGCCGAATTTAGCAACTACCGTCGTTTTGCTAACCTTTTAGCATGGATTGTAGGTTTAATTATTTTCTACCTTGTATGGGCAGACTTAGTAAGTGTAGTTAACTACCTCGATAAAGTAACTATCTGGCAAGTATCAGGGGCACAAGCAGGTACCCTACAAAATATTACCCTGCTCAATGCCTTAAAAGCTTTAATTTCGATTCTGGTAACCTTCTTCATTTGGAAAAACTTAAAAACTCTACTCGATATTTTTGTTTTTGCCAAACTAAAACTATCTGATGGTTTACCTTACGCTATTCAAACCGTAAGTGCCTATATTCTTTTTGCGATTGGTTTCTCAATTGCCGTAGGTACTCTTGGTCTTAGCTGGTCGAAACTACAATGGTTACTCTCAGCTCTATTATTAGGTCTGAGCTTTGGTTTACAAGAAATCTTCACCAACTTTGTGGCAGGATTTATTATCCTCTTTGAACGCCCAATTCGTATTGGTGACTATGTTACTATTAGTGGTAACTCAGGTTCGATTAAATCTATTCGTATTCGTGCAACAACTATTGTTGACTCAGATAACAAAGAAATTATTATCCCAAATAAAACCTTTGTTACAAGTTCGTTTACTAACTGGACTCTGAGTGAATCACGTACTCGTTTAGTATTTAACATAGGTGTTGCTTATGGTTCAGATGTAGACCTAGTTACTCAAACCTTAATTGAAGCTGCTAACCTATCACCACAAGTGATTAAAGATAAGTATCCACCAACTTGTTACTTCTCTGACTTTGGTGCTTCAACTCTCAACTTTGTTCTACGTTGTCACGTACCTGTATTAGGTGATCGTGTTCCTACTACCCATGACATTAATCGTACAATTAATCGTCTCTGTAACGAACGCGGTATTGACATTGCCTTCAACCAATTAGATGTTTACATCAAAAATGGTTCAGGTTTAGATGTTAAAGTTGAAAGTACAAATCTTTTAGAAGAAAAAGATAAATAAGCAAAAGCTCTCTAGCCAAAAGCTAGGGAGCTTATTTTTATTTATGCTTCCATAGTTTAGGATCAACAGGACATTGCCCTTCAGGATATAGATTCGGATTCCATAGTCCTAGACGAGCCTTCTTACTTTTTTCAAAACCTTGTTTGTAAATATTAAGTAAGGCTAAACCAGAATTGCCATTTTTGTAAACCCAAGCATTTCCAGTTGTGAGAAGAAGTTGATTTACATTCACGTAATAGTTTTCTTGCCGTAAAAAGAAAATACCTAAAAGCCTACCACAAATATCCCGTCCAGTAAAGCATAATTTTAAATGTTTGCCTTCTACAAGTTCTTGTAAGTATACTTTAGCTTCTTCCCCATAGATCTGATTAAGTTCAGGGGCATCTATGGCATGTAAGCGTATTTTAAGTTCCTCTTCTAAATTATCTAATAAAACAACTTTAACTGTATCACCATCATGAACAGAAGTTACTGTACAAGATTTCAAATCAAACCGCTCTAGCTCCTCAAAAGGTATTTTATTAGCAGTATTGATCGGTAAGTTCTTGTTAAGAAATGATTTTACACTTTGAGAAATTTTAAAAGAAGGTTTAGTAAAATCACTTATATCACCACCTAAAAGCAACTTACCAGTATCACTCTTTCCCTTCTTTAATGCACTTAGTTGCGCTGAATTGAGAAAATCTGATAATTCAGTTGTTTTATTAGCAGGATTTATTACATCATCCTCTTTAATCTCCCTCATTTTTATATTCTTTAATTTAGGAGTACTAGAAAGAATAGGATTAATAATCTTATTAGGAGGATCTACTATTTTAACTCTATAAACTAAAGCATAAGCAATAGGAGTTAGAGTTGCCTTGTCTTTACCTAATTTTTGCTCTTTAATATCTCTTAACTTAGGTCTATTCCAAAGAAGCTGCATAACCTCTTTAGGATAGTAAACCTCAAATTGAGGAATATTAATTGTTGCAAAAGTATTTTCTTTTGTTTTACTAATGAGATTAATTGTAAGAGTTATTTCTTGCTCATCCTCATCACTAAGCTCCCAAGTTCCCCTAAGCTCATTCATGCCACTATCTTTTAGTAAACTAAGCAAATTCTTATTACGAATTTGTAATTTAAATTGGCTCTTGTCTTTACCAAAGATAAGTTGCATTTCTGGTAGTGTAGGTTTAATGGGAGTAGAGATAAACTGAGAAATTAGCTTTTCCACTCCACTCTTAACTTTAGCAAAACAGAAAGAGACTCTACTCTTTAAATAATCTAGGAAAGTACTAATACTTGCTTCAACTTGACTCCCTAAAAAAGGATCAATTAGTTGCCCAGTGTTCCTAGCTTGTTCTTGAGCCTGTGCTTCTGCTTTAGCTTGAGCTTCTGCTTTAGCTTGAGCTTCGGCTTTAGCTTGAGCTTCGGCTTTAGCTTGAGCTTCTGCCTTGGCTTTAGCTTCAGCTTTTGCCTTGGCTTGGGCGTCTGCCTTAGCTTTAGCTTCTGCTTTTGCCTTGGCTTGAGCGTCCGCCTTGGCTTTGGCTTCTGCCTTGGCTTTGGCTTGAGCGTCTGCTTTTTCTTTGGCTTGGGCGTCCGCTTTTGCTTTGGCTTCTGCCTTGGCTTTAGCTTGAGCGTCTGCTTTGGCTTTAGCTTCTGCCTTTGCTTTAGCTTCTGCCTTTGCCTTGGCTTGGGCGTCTGCTTTAGCTTTTGCTTCTGCTTTTGCTTTGGCTTGGGCGTCTGCCTTATCCTTGGCTTCAGCTTTTGCCTTGGCTTGAGCGTCTACCTTAGCTTTTGCTTCAGATTTTGCCTTGGCTTGGGCGTCTGCTTTGGCTTTGGCTTCCGCTTTTGC
>NZ_NRJH01000015.1 GCF_003585925.1 Psittacicella melopsittaci | reverse complement strand
CATCGCCAAATTAATTTTTTAGTGGTCTGGTAGTTCAGCTGGTTAGAATACATGCCTGTCACGCATGGGGTCGCGGGTTCGAGTCCCGTCCAGACCGCCACTTTGTTACAAAAATGCACTGCATACTATGCAGTGTTTTTTTATTGAATTAGATGGAAAGAGCCATCTAGTATTTTAGTTCACGATTATTTACCCCTTATAAGATAATCGCTTCGAACTAAAAAGCGTAATTAAGCAAATTATTCTCAATGTGTAAGATCTTGGCTACAAGCTCAAGATCTTTTTTATAAATATTCAAACCATTAAATACCTAGAGCCAAGCTCTAGGTATTTTTTTTGTTTTGCTTTTTTTACTTTGCTTTGCTTTTCTTTTCTTTGCTTTTCTTTGCTTTACTTTAGCTGTGCTTTAGGGTAACTATAGTGATTGCCTTTGCTGATTTTTTCAGTAGCTTGTTATAGATTAAGCTATTTTTCTCTAGCTGTTCTTTATCTATAAGAATTCTTGTAAACAACATAGCTTAAATCAACAAAGGAAACAAATCTTGTCAAACACAAATGCAAACTACCCTTATGTAACTTTAAATAACGGCGTTAAAATGCCACAGCTTGGTTTTGGGGTATTCCAAGTAACCGATCAAGAACAATGTGAAGAAGTAGTATTACAATCTTTAAAAGACGGTTATCGTCTAATAGATACGGCTCAGGCTTACTTCAATGAGGAAGTAGTAGGACGTTCAATTAAACGCAGTGGTATTCTTCGTCAAGAGATATTTGTTACTACTAAACTTTGGGTAAGTGACGCTATTGAAGAAAAAGCTCGTGTGGCATTTGAAGAGAGCTAACTACAAAGCATAATTTGAAGTAAAATCATTAGTCGTAGACTTAGGTCTACGGCTTTTTTAGATACTAAGTAATCTAGCTTG
This sequence comes from Psittacicella melopsittaci, assembly GCF_003585925.1. Taxonomy (GTDB): domain Bacteria; phylum Pseudomonadota; class Gammaproteobacteria; order Enterobacterales; family Psittacicellaceae; genus Psittacicella; species Psittacicella melopsittaci. Next base: position 22,079 of record NZ_NRJH01000015.1, on the reverse strand, counting down.
GTTTTAAAAGTTCAGAAGCAAAGTAAGTGCTATTACTGAATCTAATTTAAATGTCTATTAAACCAAACTACCTTTATTAATTAGGACTCAGGGAGTATAATATTTACGAAAAGATTAAAAATAACCCGAATACGCGTTTACTTTGTTATAAAACCTTAGAAGGTTTTTTCAGAATCTAGCTAGGAAAGAAAGACCGCTTTCCGACTAGATTACAACAAAAATAAACCCAGATAGTTTACCTTATTTGCTTTTGTAGATAAGGAAAAAAGAATAAATCTTCATAAACTAGGGGATTTTTGTTGTGAGAATTTAATACTTTTATTAAGTTCTGTATTGTTAAGTGTTAACCAGAGTCCTTGGACTCTGGTTATTTTTTTGGCTAAAATTTAGCTTTGCTTGTTAAGCAGGGGGATTTTTAAGTTTAGTCTATATAGATAGGGAAAATGCAAAAGGATAGCTAGTTTTTTTGTTGTTTGTTGTTTGTTGTTTGCCGTTAATTAATCTCATTATTTAACTTTTATTGCTATAATTAAGGAGAAAAAAATTTTAGAGGCTTTTCTCTTTTGTACAAAAACTGTAACCCTAAATAATCCTATGCATAAAAAAGACAAACTATCTCATTTAGCGACTTCTTCAGAAGTAAACCCTAGTCTAGAGCAACCTCTATCTCAACTCAAAGAGTTTACTGATATTACTTTTAGCAAACTGCCTAAAGAGCTAAAGTCTGCTCCTCTAGACTCTAGTTTAGTTCGTATTACTTTTACGAATCGAGAGAGCTTAAAAGAGTTTCTTGACTCTTATATAAAAAAGTTTAATAAGCTTAAAGGTAAAGCTTTAGATTTGAGTTTTCTTGATATATCACAAGTAGATAACTTAGATTTTCTCTTTGCTAATCCTAAAGATATACTTGTTAATAAATGCCCAAACAATGATATTACTTATATTTATGAAGTCAATGTAAGCAAACTCAACATTGACTATGCTAGTCTTGATTTTAGTAAGGCAAAATCCATGGAAGGTACTTTCATGGGGGTAAAGATTATGAATCCTCTTGATAGTCTCAATGTTGCTAATGTAGAAAACATGAGCTACCTTTTTAGTGAGGCTGAATTTACAACTAGTCAACTGGATCTGAGTAAGTGGGATGTTAGTAAAGTACAAGATATGTCTTTTATGTTCAGTGGAGCTAGTTTTGAGGCTCAGCCCGAGCTTAACTCTTGGGATGTAAGTAATGTAACTCATATGCAAGGTATGTTCTTTGGGGCTTCTAAATTTAATAGTGATATTAGCAAGTGGAACACTGCTAAAGTTACTGATATGAGTTATATGTTTAGTGAAGCTCTTGAGTTTAACCAAGATATTGGGAATTGGGATGTATCTCAGGTTACTAATATGTCTTGTATGTTTAGATGTGCCGAGGAGTTTGATAAAGATATAGGGAAGTGGGACGTTTCTCAAGTAACTGACATGAGCTTTATGTTTTTTAAGGCATCGTTCTTTAACCAAGATATAAGCAACTGGGATGTATCTCAGGTAACTGATATGAGCTTTATGTTTACAGGGGCTGCTGAGTTTAATCAAGATATATCCAAGTGGAATGTGTCTAAGGTTACTAATATGAGTGGTATGTTCGCTCAAGCTGAAGCATTTAACCAAGATATTGGTAATTGGGATGTATCTCAGGTTACAGATATGAGTGAAATGTTTGCTAATACGCCTATCTTTAATCAGAATATAGCTAACTGGGATGTGTCTAAGGTTACTAATATGAGTGGTATGTTCGCTCATGCTGAGGCATTTAACCAAGATATTGGCAACTGGGATGTGTCTCAGGTGACAGATATGAGTCAAATGTTTACTAGTGCGTCTATCTTTAATCAGAATATAGCTAACTGGGATGTGTCTAAGGTTACTAATATGAGTGGTATGTTTGCTGATACTGGAGCATTTAACCAAGATATAGGCAGATGGAATGTATCTAAGGTAACTGATATGAGCCTTATGTTTGTAGCGGCTAGAGAATTTAACCAAGATATAGGTAACTGGGATGTATCTCAAGTAATTGACATGAGCTTTATGTTTTCTGAAACTCCCAAATTCAATCAAAACCTTAGCAACTGGAATGTTAGGAAGGTAATTGAATGGGATGATATTTTTAGTGAGGCAATTAGCCTTAAAGAAGAAAATAAACCGCCTCGTTTTAGAATAAAATAAATTTAATAAAGTACCTCTTAGTTTTTGCTAAGGGGTACTTTATTTTTTGTCTTTAGTCTCAAAACTTTTTGCAAAAGTAGCAAAGTTTAAAAAAGCTTGAAGGGTGTTGGTTTAAGTTAAAGCAAAAGATCTTGTTATGATTCTCTTAGCTCAGAGGCAGGGAGCAAACTAGTTAAAAAGTTTAGCTTGCTAGATTGTTGAATGGCATTCACTGATGTTTTAAACAGGGGCACATTTATCTTTTAACGTAACTGCCTTATAATAGGAAGGAGAAAAGAAAGGATACCCTAAACTATTATCCATCCTAAATATACTAACTTATTTTAGAAGTTTATCTCTTTAAGGTAAGAGGTAAAGCTTCTTAGACTTACAAGCAACAATAAATTTTATCTAATTCTTAAAGGTACATATCTTATTTTGCTTAAAAGTAATTGTATAACTTTTTTCTATGCATAAGAGTATCTTTTAGATTGCAAAAATCTAGGAGAAAGGAAAGAATTTTATTTTTTCCTTTACTAGTAACAACAAAAGTAAACCTAGGAATTGCATTATTTGCTTTAGTCCTTTTATTAGCTTAAAGCAAGCAATGTAAGTAAAGAATAAAATCTTCACTAACTAGGGGATTTTTGTTGTGAGAATTTAATTCTTTTATTAAGTTCTGTATTGTTAAGTGTTAACCAGAGTCGCAAGACTCTGGTTTTTTTTGTTTAGGTACAAGCTAGAGATGATAAAGGTAAAAGGATCTGTAGGTTTTGCTTATTACTTTATAGATTAGTAAAAGCCCCTCTTGCCGTAAGGCAAGAAGGGCTTATTTTAGGGACAATAACTAAAAAGAGAGGTTTTGAGAAGAAGTTGTTTTACTATGAGAAAACTTAACAAGGTCTTTAACAACTAGTTTTTCTAGAGCTAAGATGTATGTTTCAATAAACTCAAAATCTATTTGACCGTTTTTAGTTGGGAGAAGAATATACTCTTTTTTAATTTTTTCCCATCCTGATTTATTACTCCAATCATATTTTTGATACACCTTATTTAAGGCTGCTGTAATAAAAGGATGAACTTTTTCTATTTTGATACTAGAATCTTTAAACCTAAATGCATAGCTGTCTTGTAGCACGGTAAATTTATGTGGTTGATAAAATGCTTTACCAAAACCATTTGCCGTAGCTGAGAAAACATTTTCTAAAATAGTACAACCTTCTTCATTAACATATCTACCAATCTGGTTATTACTAATAATTGCGGTTGTCGCAGGTAAAGATCCTTCTTTATTTTGTACTTTGTTTGTGGCTATTTTTTCAAATAATTCTGCAATTTGGTACTCACCCCACTCTAAAGATTCAAATGAAGCAAGAGCTTTTATTTCTTCTTCATTGAGTTCGTAGTTATCTAATCCTCTTGTTTGGAGATAGGTTTGGATTTTTGTTATATTTAAAGACTCGAGTTCAGTTACAAAGTCTTCGATAAATTCAAAGTCTATTACGCCATTTCTACGAGGAAGTAAAATAGTTTCATTTTTTACTTTTGCCCACCCAGATTTATTAGTCCAATCATATTTTTGATATACCCTATTTAAGGAAGTTGTAATAAAATGATGAACTTTTTCTATTTTGATACTAGGATCTTTAAACCTAAAAGCATAACTATCTTGTAGCACAGTAAACTTATGTGGTTGGTAAAAAGTTTTACCAAAACCATTTGCTGTAGCAGAGAAAACATTTTCTAAAATAGTACAACCTTCTGTATTAACATATCTACCAATCTGGTTGTTACTAATAATTGCGGTTGTAGCAGGTAAGTTACCCTCTAAGTTTTTAACTTTTTTAGTATTAATTTTCTCAAATAGATCATCTATTTTATATTCGCCCCACTCGACAGCTGAGAGTTTTTGCTGGAGTGAGGCTATTATTTTCCCTGCTTTTCCTCATCGAAGCTTGAATCTTTGAGTAGGTTAGATACTTCCCAAGAAAGAAAATCGGCAATAGTTGTTTTAAATTCATCGATCTTAGGTTTTAGATCAACTGGAGCAGACTGATTCCAATCATCACCTCTATTTACATCTATATATCCTTCGTAGCACTCAGAGTCAGTTAAAAGTTTTTGCTTTCTCTTACCGAATTTAACAATATCAACAACTTCTTGATATCTAGCTTTTGCATTATCTGTATCTATTAAGTTATTGCTCGACTTTCTCCGGTTTGTTCTTGTATAGCCATCATTGCTAAAGTCGATAAAGAGTACAGGAAAATCATTTTCATGAGCTTCTGCTACTTTAAAAACGTATATATTCGTACTAACATTAGATTTACCCACAAATAAATCTATTGGCATTTTTATACTTGCAAGGAGACGATTACGTTTAAGGATTTTCTTGTTATAGTTAATAGCTTTACCACTTCCTGATGAGCTTTGAATAATAATTGCGGCATAACCTTTTTCCATCATTGATAAAGCACGCTCAACAAAGATCATTCCATTTCCGTCAGCAGAGTAAGGTGGATTTAACACAAAGGCATCAGCTGGGAAGTGTTCATTATCTTTGCCGAAACCATATTTTCCATTAAACTGAATCAATGAATCTTCATTAATAATGTTAGAAGATCCATCCCCCATCATAATCATGTTTAGCACCGCTAACATGTAAACTGATGACAGGATTTCTAAGCCAAGAAGTTGGTATGCTTTAATATGCGACTCTTTGATTTTTAATTCTTCTGGAGATTTAATTTCTCTTTTGGCATCTTCGAGCATTTCATTCATGGCTGCTACGAGCAATCCAGCTGAACCTGTAGCAAAGTCCCAAACATAAGAATCTTTGTTTACGCGGGCTAGTTTTACAAGTAAAGTAGCTACATAAGATGGAGTTAAAACCACATCGTTTAACTTATCTTGAGTAAAGCCGAGCCATGAATACATTTCGTTAAAGAGCTTTCCTGTAAAATCAGTATTTAACCCAATTTTATAGTAAATACCTAGGTCATCAACTATTTTACTAAATACACGTTTAAGCTGACTTTCTCCATTAACTGGTTTGTTAATGTTTTCACTAAGCAGAGTATTTTCTAGTGTACGAATAATAAGTTTCTTTTTGCTTTCAGGGATATTTTTCTTATCTAAAAAAGAACGGATTTTACGACTAATGATTTTACCGTCAGTGTCTTCGCTTTCTTCTTCTTTGGATTTTAATTCATCTTTGCTTAATGGACTAACTACATTTGGGATACCAAGAGTAGCAATAATTGAAGCTGCTACTAAGTAAACTCTATCGTTTTCCCCTAGGCCTTTTTCGTTTTGGTAGATATCATTGTTTAGCTTAATTAAGCTAGCTTCGATTTCTTTTTCTCGCTTCTCTTTGAGCTGTTCTTTTTCTTCTGTGGTTAATTTTAAGGAGTGTATTTTATTAACAAAATCATTAAAGTGTTCTGGCTTTAAGAAAGATAAATCAGAAAAATCATCAATTTTTTGCCCTATACCGAAGTTATCTTTAGATACATAGTATGCCCCTATATATATATATAGCCTTCCAAGAGAGTCTCTATATCCAGTTATACCAATCGAAATTATATCGGTATAGCCTGTATAGTGGAGAAGAGCATTAGCATAGTGTACGGCACCGTTTACAGCATATGAGTTAATATTGGTGTAGTTAGGTTCGTTGTTAGCTTTACGATTTTCCACTTGACCATGTGCATCAAGTTTTTCCAGTTTATCTTTATAGCCTTTATACTCAATTAATACAGGCCAGTCCTTTAAGTTTTTGTCTTTAAGGATAAGTTTTACGTCAGGACGGTTTCCTCCTTTACCCCCGCTTTTTGATTCATACTCCTTTAGGGCATTATCAATTTCAGTATTTAACGATTCTTGTTCTAATTTATAGTCTAAACCGTATGCTTTTAGCCAACCGTTAACCAGATCAGCTACTTGTGGTTCGACTGACACTTTTGTTGATTTCATTTTTATACTCCAAATAAAAATTAACGAAGATACTAAAATACAATTATATCAATTTTTTATTTTGATTTTTAGAGTGATCTATTAATTCCCCCCTTAAGTATTTTTCTTGCTAAGGGCAAGACTCTGGTTTTTTGTTTAGTTACAAGTTAGAGCTGATATATGTAAAAGGATCAGTAGGTTTTCTTTATTACTGGATTTTAGTTGATCACTAATTTAAATAATGAACCCTTTATAGATGAGTATAAGCCCCTCTTGCCGTAAGGCAAGAAGGGCTTATTTTAGGATAAATAACTAAAAAGAGAGGTTTTGAGAAGAAGTTGTTTTATTATTAGTGAATTGAACTAAATCTTTAATTACTAGTTTTTCTAGAGCTAAGATGTAGGTTTCAATAAACTCAAAATCAACTTGACTGTTTTTAGTTGGGAGAAGAATATTAAGGTTTTGAATTCTATCCCAAGAACACATATTATTATAACTAAAAAGACTTGTTAAAAACCTAAATGAATTAGAGAAAAATAGACCTTGATTTTGGCTCATATTAAATTTTGGTATTAAAGCAAAAACTCTTGCATGCCTAACCATTTTATATTGGAATTGTCGATAGAAGGAGTGACCAAACATATCAATAGTTATGGTATTGCCAGGAATAATCTTTGCCTTAACATCGGTTTTTCCAAAAATACCATTATTATTTAAGCCTGCAGTAATAACATAATCACCGAGTTCGTTGATATGTTTTTTCTGAATATCAAAATCACCACTTTGACTAGTAAACAATTCATTTATTTTAAACTCTTTCCACTCGATATTATTAAATTCTTCTAGAGCTTTACTTTCTTTTTCTGAAAGTTGGTAGTTATCTAATCCTCTTGTTTGGAGATAGGTTTGGATTTTTGCTCTATTTAAAGACTCGAGTTCAGTTATAAAACCTTCGATAAATTCAAAGTCTATTACACCCTTTTTACGAGGAAGTAAAATAGTTTCATTTTTAAATTTATCTAGTGTTGGAAAGTTAGTGTATCCCTTATATTTAGTTAAGGTATGATTTATAGAAGTTATAGTAAATTGATTGAGTAGTTCTTTTATTTTTGGGGTAAGAATAAAGATATTTGAGCTCGAGTACCATTTATGTTTTCTTATTTGAGCTTGAGAAGCACCTATTTGGCTAATTGAGATGCAATTAGCTTCATTTGGTTCTGTGTCAATTTTATTTATATATCCTTGAACCCCATAATTAACTTGTGTTCTGCCAATAAACTCAAAGGTGTTTTCACTTCGAGGAACAAAAGTCATCTTACCAGCATGATATCTTCGCGAAGCTTTAACCTCAAATAGATCATCTATTTTATATTCGCCCCACTCTACAGCAGAGAGTTTTTGCTGGAGTGAGGCAGTTATTTTCCCTGCTTTTGCTCATCTAAGCTTGCATTATTGAGTAGGTTGGTTACTTCCCAAGAAAGATAATCGGCAATAGTTTTTTTAAAGTCTTCTAGACTTGGTTTGAGATCCATAGGTGCAGATTTATTCCAATCTTCACCACTATTTACATCGATTTTATCAATGTGAACAGCTGAAGCAGGTAAAAACTTTAACTCTTCTTTTGCTTTATTATTTACAACTATATCGATAACTTCTTGATATTTTTCTTTAGCATTACCTGTATCTTTTAAGTTGCTATTAGACTTTCTACGATTTGAACGAGTATAACCATCATCACTAAAGTCTATAAATTTAACATATTTTTCATTTTTATGAGGGAAACCTACATTAAAAACATAGATATAGGTTTGTATATTAGATTTACCTATAAATAAGTCTACTGGCATTTTAATGCTAGCTTCTAAGGTATTATTTTTTAAGATTCTCTTATTTATTTTCTTAGCTTTACCGCTTCCTGCTGAATTTTGAATAATAACTGCTGCATAACCACCTCGCTTCATTTTTTTCAAAGCTTGTTCGACAAAAATCATTCCCCCACCTTCGGCAGAGTAAGGGGGATTTAACACAAAGGCATCAGCAAGGAAGTTCTCATTGTCTTTGCCAAAACCATATTTACCATCGAACTGTAATGAGTCTTCATTAATAATATTTGAGGATCCATCCCCCATCATAATCATGTTTAGCACCGCTAACATGTATACCGAAGGTAATAGTTCAATACCTAGTAACTGTTCGGCTTTAATCTCACATTCTTTAATTTTTAATGCTTCAGGAGATTTAATTTCTCTTTTGGCATCTTCGAGCATTTCATTCATGGCAGCTACGAGCAATCCAGCTGAACCTGTCGCAAAGTCCCAAACATAAGAATCTTTATTTACACGAGCAAGTTTTACCAGTAGGGTTGCTACATATGAAGGAGTTAAAACCACATCGTTTAACTTATCTTGGGTAAAACCTAACCAAGAGTACATTTCATTAAAGAGTTTTCCTGTAAAATCAGTATTTAAACCAATTTTATAGTAAATACCTAGGTCATCAACTATTTTACAAAACACACGTTTAAGCTGACTTTCTCCGTTAACAGGTGTGTTAATGTTTTCACTAAGAAGAGTACTTTCTAGGGTACTAGTAATAAGGTTTTTTTTGCTTTCAGGGATATTTTTCTTATCTAAAAAAGAACGGATTTTACGACTAATGATTTTACCGTCTGTTTCTTCTTTTTCGGTTTTGGACTTTAATTCATCTTTGCTTAAAGGGCTAACTTCATTTGGGATACCAAGAGTAGCAATAATTGAAGCTGCTACTAAGTAAACTCTATCGCTTTCCCCTAGACCTTTTTCGTTTTGGTAGATATCATTGTTTAGTTTAACTAAGCTAGCTTCGATTTCTTTTTCTCGCTTCTCTTTGAGCTGTTCTTTTTCTTCTGCGGTTAATTTTAAGGAGTAGATATTATTTACAAATTCATCAAAATATTCTTGTTTTAAAAAAAGTAAATCAACCTCGAAGTCGTAACCAGAAGACTCTATGATTTTTTGTCCTACACCAAAGTTATCCTTAGAGACATAATATGCCCCTAATTGTATACACAGTTTTCCTAGAGAGTCTCTATATCCAGTTACACCTATAGCAATTACATCGGTATAACCAGTGTAGTGGAGGAGTGCATTGGCATAGTGTACGGCACCATTTACAGCATATGAGCTGATATTATTAGCTTTACGATTGTCTACTTGACCATTTGCATCAAGTTTTTCCAGTCGATCTTTATAACCTTTATACTCAATTAATACAGGCCAGTCCTTTAAGTTTCTTTCTTTAAGGATAAGTTTTACGTCAGGACGATTGCCGCCTTTACCCCCGCTTTTTGATTCATACTCTTTTAGGGCATTATCGATTTCAGTATTTAGAGGAGCTTGTTCTAATTTAAAGTCTAGACCATACTTTTCTAATGCACGGATCACCAAGAAAGCGATTTCTGGTTCAACTGATGTTTTTGTATTTTTCATATAATCACTCCTATATAAAATTAACATCAATAAATATCATTATAGCAATTTTTCTATTTGCTTATTAGAATGAACTCCTAATTTCCCTATTAAGGATAATGTTACTTTACTTGCAATCCTTACCACTTTATTCAGAAAGCATTCACAAAAATAAAGCACCCAAATTTTAAAAAATTTGGGTGCTTTTTCTCGAGATAAAAGATTTTAGCAAGAAAACCTCTTCCTCATTTTATGGATAAGCTTCAAGCAAAGAGAGTTGGGATAAGACTCTGGTTGCGTTAATTTTATCCTTATTAGGCTAGAGCATAGCCAGGTTAATTATTAAATTTATGAGGGATAAAGTTTAATGCTTTTAATAAATAGTTGTGGGTAAATTCTTGATAATCTGTAACATTAGATACATCCCAACCACTAATATTTTGCACAAAATTAATAGTTCCCCCAAACATTGCCCTCATATTAGTAACATTAGATACATCCCAATTACTGATATCTTGGTTAAATGATTCAGCTAAAGCAAACATTCCCGCCATATCCCTAACATTTGCAACATCCCATTTGCCGATATCTTGGTTAAATCTACTAGCCCCAAAGAACATAGCAGCCATATTATAAACACTAGATACATTCCAGCTACCTATATCTTGGTTAAATGATGTAGCCTGACTGAACATGCCTGCCATATCTGTAACATTGTCAACTTCCCAGTTGCTTAAGTCTTGATTAAATGATTCAGCATTTTCAAACATGCATTTCATATTAGTAACTTGATAAACATCCCATTTATTTAAGTTACCATTAAATGCTTGGGCTCCTGAAAACATTTTTTCCATGCTGGTTACATTGTACACATCCCATCTGCTTAAATCTCTATTGAAATGGTTACAGTTTTCAAACATGTGTGACATGTTGGTTACAGCTTGAGTATTCCAGTTACTAATATCACTATTAAAACCTTCACTATCTATGAACATTCCCGCCATAGAAACTACATTAGAAACATTCCAATTAGCAATATTTAATCCAAAAAGATTTTTTGCTTCAGCAAAAGTTGCATTCATGTTTACGATATTGTTTGTTTCCCAATTGCTAAAATCTTTATGATTATTTAATTGGGCACGATAGAACATAAATGAAATATCTTGAGTAGCAAAGGATACCCATTTATTTAGATTAATATTTGGGTTTCTAAAGATAGCTCCATGGAAAGTATGAGTCATAATTAATGCCCCTATTACATTAAGCTTAGTTATATCACCGTATAACTCTACTCCCATAAAGGTTCCATTTAAAGAGTGTACGCTACTAAAATCTAGACTACTAAAATCAATATTTAAAGGATAGGTTTTATTGATATCAGGTATAGTTCTAAAGTTTAGATTTTCGTCAAGATCTAAATTATTCATAATTTCTTTGTTAACAAAGAGGAAATCTGCTCGGTTAACTAAAGACATATCAATAAAGCTTAGATCAAGAGGAGCACCATGAATATTGTTATATCGGCGGATATACTCATCAAGAAAAGTTTTTAAGCTTCCTAAGTTTGTAAATTTAAGAATTACCTCACCTGGAGAAATTTTTCTTACTTTGAGATTATTTGGTAAGGCATTATAGTCAATATCGGTATAGACATTTTGAACAAATCTAGGAGCATTTACCGCTGGAAATTTTATGGCAAACTCAAACATCTTCCCATATTCGCTAACCCGACAAACATTCCAATTGCGTAAATTACCTTCGAAATTTAAAGCTCCTTGGAACATAGCAACCATGGTGGTTACTTTACTTACATTCCAGTTAGAAATATTACCATTAAAGAGCATAGCTCCAAGGAACATCCCTGCCATACTCTTAACATTAGAAACGTCCCAGTTGGTTAAGTTTTCATTAAAACCTAAACAGAGAGCGAACATACCTTCCATTTGTACTACTTTTGAGACGTCCCAACGGTTAATATTAAGTACATGGGAAATTTTAGCTACACTAAACATGTATCTCATACTATATACATTAGAAACATTCCAATTTCCTAAATTACGTTGATATGTAAGTTCAGCTTCAAAGAAAAGGAAATTCATTGCTCTAATATTAGAAACATCAAGTTTGCCTAGATCCGAGTGGATTACCGTTCCAGCAAAAGCAGCTTCCATGTTATAGACATTACTTATATCAAAAGTAGAAAAGTCGATATTTAAATGTCTCTTAGAAATATTTGAAGGTTTTAACAGCTCTTCTATAGGTGAATTTAGACGTTTAATATAATCTTGGTTGGCAAAGAGATAATTTATTTCGAATATGTTATTTAGTTTAATAAAACCTAGATCTAGAGGTAAGCCACGAATATCATTAAACTTATCTATGTAAACATCTAAAAATTCTTTGAGCTTATCTTTATTAGTAAATGTAATCTTTATTCTAGAAGGATTAAGTCTTTGCTGTTGTAGTTCATAAGGTAAATCATAGAAAGAAATATCAACAAAGTGTTGACCATTTCTTATGTTTCTTTCTTTTTGTAGGTGGAGGTATCTATCGGCACCAATGAACATGTTATATCTATTGACACGACGAGAGTACTTCCATGCACTTAAGTCTCCTGTAAATTGAACAGCATCAGCGAACATACATGACATATTTTTAACTTGACAAACATCCCATTGACTTAGATCACTGTTAAATGTAGTAGCGTTACTAAACATATATGACATGTCTTTAACTTTACTTACGTTCCATTTGCTAAGGTTACTGCTAAAGTTTGTAGCTAGTTGGAACATTCCTCTCATATTTGTTACATTAGAAACATTCCAGCGACTTAAATCACTATTAAATCTTCTCGCTTTGTTAAACATAAATGCCATATTTGTAACTTTACTTACGTTCCAGTTACTAATATCACTGCTAAAATTTGTAGCTTCTTGGAACATGGAGTTCATATTTGTAACATTAGAAACATCCCAGCGACTTAAATCACTATTAAATCTTATCGCTTGGTTAAACATAAACTCCATGTCAGTAACTTTACTTACGTTCCAGTTACTTAGATCGCTAGTAAAGCTTGAGGCTTCTTGGAACATGGTGCTCATATTAGTTACATTAGAAACATCCCAGCGACTTAAATCACTATTAAAGTTTGTCGCTTGGTTAAACATAAATTCCATGTTCGTAACTTTACTTACGTTCCAGTTACTAAGATCGCTAGTAAAGCTTGAAGCTGCTTGGAACATGGTGCTCATATTTGTAACATTAGAAACATCCCAGTCACTTAAATCACTGTTAAATTCAGTCGCTTCGTTAAACATAAATTCCATGTTTGTAACTTTACCAACGTCCCAGCGACTTAAATCACTATTAAATCTTGTCGCTTGGCTAAACATAGATTTCATATCTGTAACTTGACTAACATTCCAGTTGCTAAGATCACTAGTAAAGTTTGAAGCGAATTGGAACATAGCTTTCATATTTATTACATTAGAAACATCCCAGCCACTTAAGTCACTATTAAATCTTGTCGCTTTGTTAAACATCCACTCCATGTTCTTAACTTTTCCAACGTTCCAGTTACTTAGATCGCTAGTAAAGCTTGAAGCTTCTTGGAACATGGTGCTCATATTTGTAACATTAGAAACATCCCAGTCACTTAAATCACTGTTAAATTCAATAGCTTCGTTAAACATAAATTCCATGTCAGTAACTTTACCAACGTCCCAGCGACTTAAATCACTGTTAAATCTTGTCGCTTTGTTGAACATAAATGCCATGTCAGTAACTTGACTCACGTTCCAGTTACTTAGATCGCTAGTAAAGATTGAATCTTCTTGGAACATGCTTCTCATATTTGTAACATTAGAAACATCCCAGCGACTTAAATCACTGTTAAAATGTGTTGCGTAGCTGAACATAGATGTCATATCTGTAACTTGACTCACGTTCCAGTTGCTAAGATCACTAGTAAAGTTTGTAGCTAGCTCGAACATTGAGTGCATATTTGTTACATTAGAAACATCCCAGCGACTTAAATCACTAGTAAATTTTATCGCGCAGTTAAACATATGTGCCATGTCTGTAACTTGGCTAACGTTCCAGTTACTAAGATCACTAGTAAAGCTTGAAGCTCCTTGGAACATGCTATTCATATTTGTTACATTAGAAACATCCCAACCACTTAAATCACTAGTAAATTTTGTTGCTTCGTTAAACATATGAGCCATGTCTGTAACTTGACTAACATTCCAGTTGCTAAGATCACTAGTAAAGTTTTCCGCTAGTTGGAACATTGCGTGCATATTTGTTACATTAGAAACTTCCCAAGTACTAAGACCAACATCATGATAATTAAATGTTGCACTATGGAATAACGAGTGCATATTACGAACATTAGACACATCAAGGTCTTTTAGAGAACATTGAATTATAGTACCCGCAAAAGTTCCCTTCATAGATTTTACATTACTAAAATCTAAACTACTAATGTCTAAATTGAGTGCACGTTTTACTAACCATGAAGAAGTTACTGTACCGTTTAATATTGAAGATTGAATGGATTCAGGAGCAAATAAGAAGTCTACGTTTTCGATTTGTTTCATATCGATAAAACTTAGATCTAAAGGTTTGCCATTTTCAATATTAAACTTGTCAATATATACATCTAAAAACTCTTTGAGCTTACTACTGTTAGTAAATGTTATTGTTATGTGACGAGGATTGATCGGCTTTTCTTGTAGTTCTGTTGGTAACTCATCATGAGCAATATCAGTAAATTTACCCCCGTTATATTTTGCTCGTTCGTTACAAGCGAGTAGGTATTTATTAGCATTGGTAAACATATCCTCTTGATTGCAACTCTCAGAAATGTTCCAATTACTTAAATCCCATTCAAATTGACGAGCACCGTAGAACATTCTATTCATACTAGTAACATTTTTTACGTCCCAGTTACTAATATTTTGATTAAAGGATGTAGCAAAGTTAAACATACTGCTCATATCAGTAACCTTAGATACATCCCATTTACCAATCTTTTTATTAAAAGATCTAGCTCGATAGAACATTCGACTCATATTAGTAACATTTGCTACATTCCAGCTTCCAAGATCTTTATTGAATGCTGTAGCTCTGGCAAAGGTTCGACTCATATTGGCAATATTAGACACATTCCAATTATCGAGGTTTTGGTTAAATGAAGCTGCACCTTCAAACATGCGACTTAGGGTGCTAAGATTAGAAATATCCCAGTTACCTATATCTTGGTTGAATGATTTTGCTTCTTTAAACATTTCTTCCATATTCGTAACCTGAGAAACGTTCCAGTTACCGATATTTTGGTTGAAAGAAATTGCCTCTTCAAACATTTGCTTCATGTTTGTTACTTGCGAAACGTCCCAGTTACCAATATCTTGATTAAAGGCTGTAGCTCCTGCAAACATGCAACTCATATTTGTAACATTAGAAACGTTCCAGTTACCGATATTTTCATTAAATGAGTCTGTATCTTCAAACATACCACTCATATCTCTTACCTGAGATACATCCCAGGTACTAAGATTAGTTTCTGGATGATTAAAAGTAGCACTCAGGAACATGAAACTCATATTTTCAACTTGAGAGACATTGAGATGTTTAATTGGAGTATGAATATTAGTCCCAGCAAAAGTACCTTGCATAGATTTTACATTACTAAAGTCAAGGCTATTAATGTCTACATTAAGTTCTCGTTTTGGATAATTAGTAGCTCGCCAAGTTTGCTTTATAATCGCCTCTTTATATTCAGGAGAAGCAAAGAGGTAGTCTATATTTTCGATTTGGGAAATATCTATGAAGCTAAGATCTAAAGGTTCACCTTTTAGTTTATTAAACTTGTCGATATATGCATCTAAAAAGAGTTTAAGTTTATCAGGGTTAGTGAAAATAATGCGGTTATATTTTGCTTTAATTCTTTTTGCTTGTACTACAAGAGGAAGTTCACTAAAAGTTAGATTGGTAAATTTAATACCGTGATACCTAGTTCTTTCTTTTTGGGAAGCAAGATATTTATCTGCATTAGTAAACATCTCATCTTTACGAATATCTAATTCTTCCCAATCACTTAAATCACAATCAAATTGTTTAGCGTTATAGAACATGCGTTGCATATTCCAAACTTTGGCAATATTCCAGTTACTGATATCTTGATTAAATGAGGTAGCATTGCTAAACATGCTATTCATATTCTCAACATTAGAAACATCCCAATTGCCGATGTTTTGATTAAATGCTGTAGCTCCACTAAACATCCAACGCATATTAGTAACCTTAGAAACATTCCAATTACCAATATTTTGGTTAAAATCTTTTGCGTGCTCAAACATTTGCCCCATGTTTACAACATTTTCCACATTCCAGTTGGCAATATTTTGATTGAACTTTTCTGCTTTATGAAACATTCTTGCCATATCAGTAACGCGAGAAACATTCCACTTGCCGATATCTTGGTTGAACTTTTCTGCTTTATGAAACATTCTTGCCATATCAGTAACACGAGATACATCCCAGTTACCGATATTTTGGTTGAAGGCTTGGGCACTATCAAACATGGCGTGCATATTTGTGACATTGGCAACATTCCAGTTAGCAATATTTTTATTGAATGTTATTGCTTTATGGAACATCCAACTCATATTAGTAACTCTAGCGGGGTTCCATTCGCTAATATCACTATTAAAGCTATCAGCTTCATAGAACATGGCGCACATATAAAGAACATTATGAACTTGCCAGTTTGCAATTTGTAAGTTAGAGAGATTTACTGCTTTGAAGAACATACCTGACATATTGCCTACACTAGATACGTTCCAAGCATTTAAGTTTTGTGGGGTTTCAAAGTAGGTTTCTTGGAACATAAATTCCATAGATCTTACTTTAGAAACATTCCATTTTCCGAGATCAATTTGTGGGTTTTTTAAGAGAGCATGATTAAACAGGAGAGCCATGTTTTCTACATTAGAGACATTGAGATTACTAATGTCATTGACAATCTCAACTCCCATAAAAGTACCTACCATGGATTTAACATTACTAAAGTCAAGACTTTCATAGTTGATGTTTAACAGTCTTGCTTGAGTTTGTTTATATTCATAAACGGTTAAATTTTCAACGAGGTCACTATTTACACTGAGGTAGTTTTTGTCAGCAAAGAGAAAATCTATATTATCTATTTGCGACATGTCAATAAAGCTCAAGTCTAAAGGTTCTCCTTCAGGATCATTGAACTTTTTAATATATGTATTGAGGAAAGCTTTTAAGTGTTCATTATTTGTAAAAGTAAGACGTACAAAATTCGGATCGATTCTCTCACCTTTTACTTTCTCAGGAAGCTCAGCAAAGCTAATATCGGTTAAATGAATTTCTTTACGAAAGGAATTAGTGATATTTGTCGCGAATTCTTTAAAGCGTGAAAAGAAAGATTTTTTTGTCATAGTTGATTAAATAAGCTAAAAGTTAATATTAAATTACCTAATTTATCTTGAAGATAAAAGGTAAAGAAAAGAGTAAGTTGAGACTAGTTAAATAGGTAAATAAAGCAGGAAATTTATTTTATATTTACCCTAAATATTATAACAATAAAGAGGTGCTATTTGGCTTTCTTGATTAGTAAAATGGAGAGGAGTTTGTGGGAGTTTTGGTGAGGAAAACAAGAGGGGGTTGCGGGAGTTTTGATGAGGATAACAAGAGGAGGTTGCGGGAGTTTTGGTTAGGAAAACAAGAGAAGTATAGAGAGTTAAAATGGATTTTAGAGTATAGATTTTAGGAAGAAAAAAGAGGTTTTTTCTTTTTCAAAAGAAATTTAGCTTGTTGAATTCTCATAAACTATTTAAGTTTGCTGGCTAAAGGAAGTTAATATAAGTTTGATATTGCTAAAGGTTAACCAGAGTCACAAGACTCTGGTTATTTTTTTGTTTAGCTACAAGTTAGAGCTGATAAGTGTAAAAGGATTAGTACCTCATCTTTATTATCTATAAAGAATTTGGATAAATCTAGGTCTAGAGATTTTAGATCCAGAGCTTAACTATTAATATGGCTAATGATTAGGTATACGGAAAACTCTTTGCTATTTTTTATCACGAGTATCACTAGTTTAAGTATTTTATCGCTGTAAATAAGAGAGTCTTCTGTAAAAAGATCTATTAAGCAAATTATATTCATTTTATCTAGATCTTCCTCTAGGACTTATCAGTCTTCTTTGAACATGTTATTTCTATTTACATTAAGTGAGTATTTCCATGAACTTATATTTCCTTCAAACCTCAAAGCACCAAAAAACATGTAGCTCATGTCACGAACACGTGAAATGTTCCATTTACTCAGATCGCTATTAAAGTTTTCTGCTTCTTGGAACATTCCTTTCATATTAGTAACATTTGAAACGTTCCATTGACTTAGGTCACTATTGAACTTTTTCGCTTTGTTAAACATAAATGACATATCTGTAACTTTACTCACGTTCCAGTTGCTTAGATCACTACCTTTTTTTATATTAAACATAAATAAATTATCTATAAAACTCTGCTTACCTGAAAAATTTTCAGCTTCTTGGAACATATTGCACATATTTGTAACATTAGAAACATCCCATTGACTTAGATCGCTATTAAAAAATTTAACTTGTTTAAACATATGTGACATATCAGTAACTTTACCCACGTTCCAGTTACTTAGATCACTAGTAAAGTTTTTAGATTCATTAAACATAGCTTTCATGTTTGTAACATTTGCAACATTCCAACGACTTAAATCACTATTAAATTTTGTCGCTTTGTTAAACATACATGTCATATCTGTAACTTTACTTACGTTCCAGTTACTTAGATCACTAGTAAAGTTTGTAGCTAGTTGGAACATAGCTTTCATATTTGTAACCTTAGAAACGTTCCATCGACTTAAATCACTGTTAAATTTTGTCGCTTGGTTAAACATAAATGCCATATCTGTAACTTTACTCACGTTCCAGTTACTAAGGTCACTAGTAAAGTTTTCCGTTAATTGAAACATTCCATTCATAATAGTTACATTAGAAACATCCCAGCGACTTAAATCACTGCTAAATTTTGTAGCTTGGTTAAATATACATTTCATATCTTTAACTTTACTCACATTCCAGTTACTTAGATCACTAGTAAAGTTTGAAACTTTCTCGAACATTCCGTGCATACTAGTAACATTTGAAACATCCCATTGACTTAAATCGCTGTTAAATCTTGTCGCGTGGAGAAACATGCACGTCATATCTGTAACTTTACTCACGTTCCATTTACTAAGATCACTGGTAAAATTTGAAGCAAGTTGGAACATTCTATCCATCTTTGTAACATTAGAAACGTCCCAGCGACTTAAATCACTGTTAAATTTTGTCACTTTGTTAAACATGAATGACATTACAGTAACTTTGCTAACATTCCAGTTACTTAGATCACTAGTAAAGTTTTTAGCTTCACTAAACATAGCTGTCATGTTTGTAACGTTTTCAACATTCCAACTACTTAAATCACTGTTAAATTTTGTAGCTTGGTTAAACATACATGTCATATCTGTAACTTTACTTACATTCCAGTTACTGATATCACGAGCAAAGCTTGAAGCTTCTTGGAACATGCTATTCATATTTGTTACATTAGAAACATCCCATTGACTTAAATCACTATTAAATTTTGTCGCTTGGTTGAACATATATGCCATGTCAGTAACTTGACTCACGTTCCAGTTACTTAGATCGCTAGTGAAGCTTTCTGCTCTAGAAAACATACTTTCCATGTTTATAACATTTTCTACATTCCAGCTACTTATATCTTTATTAAAAGAAGTAGCATCTTTAAACATTCGCCTCATATTAGTAACCTTAGATACGTTCCATGTACTAAGATCTTCATCATGATTAGCCAAAGTTGCCCCAAAGAATAATCCTTCCATGTTGCGAACATTAGACACATCTAGGTTTTTTAGTGAGTTTTGGATTATAGTTCCAGCAAAAGTACCTCGCATAGAGATCACTTTACTTAAGTTTAAACTATTAAAGTCGATATTAAGTTTGCGTTGAGGATCCAAATTATATTTGGTTATGTTATTTAAAATTATTTCTTTATATGAATCAGGAGCAAATAAGAAGTCTACGTTTTCGATTTGTTTCATATCGATAAAACTTAGATCTAAAGGTTTGCCATTTTCAATATTAAACTTGTCAATATATACATCTAAAAACTCTTTGAGCTTACTACTGTTAGTAAATGTTATTGTTATGTGACGAGGATTGATCGGCTTTTCTTGTAGTTCTATTGGTAACTCATCATGAGCAATATCAGTAAATTTACCCCCGTTATATTTTTCTCGTTCATTACAAGCTAGTAGGTATTTATTAGCATCGGTAAACATATCCTCTTGATTGCAACTCTCAGAAATATTCCAATTACTTAAATCCCATTCAAATTGACGAGCACCGTAGAACATTCCATTCATACTAGTAACATTTTTTACGTCCCAGTTACTAATATTTTGATTAAAGGATGTAGCAAAGTTAAACATACTGCTCATATCAGTAACCTTAGATACATCCCATTTACCAATCTTTTTATTAAAAGATCTAGCTCGATAGAACATTCGACTCATATTAGTAACATTTGCTACATTCCAGCTTCCAAGATCTTTATTGAATGCTGTAGCTCTGGCAAAGGTTCGACTCATATTGGCAATATTAGACACATTCCAATTATCGAGGTTTTGGTTAAATGAAGCAGCTCCTTCAAACATGCGACTTAGGGTGCTAAGATTAGAGATATCCCAGTTACCTATATCTTGGTTGAATGATTTTGCTTCTTTAAACATTTCTTCCATATTTGTAACCTGAGAAACGTTCCAGTTACCTATATTTTGGTTGAAAGAAATTGCCTCTTCAAACATTTGCTTCATGTTTGTTACTTGCGAAACGTCCCAGTTACCAATATCTTGATTAAAGGCTGTAGCTCCCGCAAACATGCAACTCATATCTCTTACCTGGGATACATCCCAGTTACCGATATTTTGGTTGAAAGAAATTGCCTCTTCAAACATTTGCTTCATGTTTGTTACTTGCGAAACGTCCCAGCTACCAATATTTTGATTAAAGGCTGTAGCTCCTGCAAACATGCAACTCATATTTGTAACCTGAGAAACATCCCAGTTACCGATATTTTCATTAAATGAGTCTGTGTCTTCAAACATACCACTCATATCTCTTACCTGAGATACATCCCAAGTACTAAGATTGTTTTCTGGGTGATTAAAAGTAGCACTCAGGAACATGAAACTCATATTTTCAACTTTAGAGACATTGAGATGTTTAATTGGAGTGTGAATTCTAGTCCCTGCAAAAGTACCTTGCATAGATTTAACATTACTAAAGTCAAGGCTATTTATATCTACATTAAGTTCTCGTTTTGGATAATTAGTAGCTCGCCATGTTTGCTTTATAATTGCCTCTTTATACTCTGGAGAAGCAAAGAGGTAGTCAATATTTTCGATTTGGGAAATATCTATGAAGCTAAGATCTAAAGGTTCACCTTTTAGTTTATTAAACTTGTCGATATATTCATCTAAAAAGAGTTTAAGCTTGTCAGGGTTAGTGAAAATAATGCGATTATATTTTGCGTTAATTCTTTTTGTTTGTAATACAAGAGGAAGTTCACTAAAAGTTATATCGGTAAAGTTAACTCCATGATACTTAGTTCTTTCTTTTTGGGAAGCAAGATATTTATCTGCATTGGTAAACATCTCATTTTTATTGCGAATATCAAATTCTTCCCACTTACTTAAATCACAATCAAATTGCTTAGCGTTATAGAACATTTGTTCCATATCCCAAACTCTTGCAATATTCCAGTTACTGATATCTTGATTGAATGAAGTAGCCTCTTTAAACATCTCTTCCATTGTAGTAACCTGAGAAACATCCCAGTTTCCAATGTTTTGGTTGAATGAATAGGCATTACTAAACATCCTACGCATATCATAAACAGTAGAAACATCCCAGTTGCCAATGTTTTGGTTGAATGAAGTAGCCTCGCAAAACATCCAACTCATATTAGTAACCTTAGAAACATCCCAGTTGCCAATGTTTTGGTTGAATGAAGTAGCCTCGCAAAACATCCAACTCATATTAGTAACCTTAGAAACATCCCAGTTGCCTATATCTTGGTTTAATGATGAAGCCCCTTTAAACATCCAGCACATATTAGTCACATTAGACACATCCCAGTTACTGATGTTTTGGTTGAAAGATGAGGAACCACTAAACATCCCTCTCATATCAGTAACCTTAGATACATCCCAGTTACCGATGTTTTGGTTGAAGGGTGTTGCACCACTAAATATCCAACACATATTATTCACATAAGATACATCCCAGTTGCCAATGTTTTGGTTGAAAGATGAGGCACCACTAAACATGCCCCTCATATCAGTAACCTG
>NZ_NRJH01000014.1 GCF_003585925.1 Psittacicella melopsittaci | reverse complement strand
TTAGACTATAAAATATTACAATTTTATTTCTTTATTTTTCAATAATTTAAGTAATATTTGATAAATTTTTATTGTGAAATATATTTCTTTTTTTTAAGATATGATTTAAGCTAATAACATATTTGCGAAATATACAAACCGCAAGATTTTAGATTTTAGATTAAGATTAATTTTGATTTTAGGTATAAGAATATGAAAAAAACATTAGTTGCTTTAACTTTAGCAGCTCTGACAACAGGGGCTTTTGCAGACACAACTGTTTATCAAACTGATCAAGGTCGTGTATATGTTGATGGTAATGTACGTCTATCAGGTGTACTTTTTAACAACAAAACTGAAACAACTTCAGGTAACACTACTAGTGTAACCCAAAGATACAACGATGGTCGTAGCTACGTTTTAAGACTAGTTTTAGGTGGTGGTTTTGACGCAAAAGTAGGCGAAAAAGGTACTTTTGGTGCTTATCTAAGCTACTACAAAGAATTCTATACTTCCAAGTATACTAATGACCTAACTTCAACCGTTGTTAAAGGTCATAACGGCAGACCAGTTTATCTAAAAGTAGGTCGTTTCTACTATGATTACGACAACTTTGTTCGTGTAACCTTCGGTTTACGTGGCGAAAAAGATGCTGCTCAATACTGGCAATTTACAGATGCTTTAGAATATGCACGTGATGAATATGTTTTAACAGCAAACCATCTAGTCCTCGGGGCAAGAACCGCGTTTGACTTAGTTGACAGAGTTAACTATGCTCCAGGTACAGATAAACGTACTGTACGTGCTGACTTCTTCTTTGGCGAAAATAAAGAACACTATGCAAGTGTATCTTATGCTGATAATAAAACAGCATCAAGTAGTGAGTATGGTACCCAATTTGCAGGGGTTTATGGTTATAAAGGTTTTAAAGACCTAGTGCTACAAGTGGTAGCTTCTGCAGGTCACTAATGGTTCTACTACTTGGGTTGGTTATGATCACCAGTCTTTAGACTTTTCTGCTTCTTATAACCTAACAGAAAATACGCAATTATCAGGTTCGGCAGGTGTGGCAAAAGAAACAATCGAACGTAACTTCTCGAGAACTTTCTTCGCAGCTAATGTTCAGGTATTAAATACTACATATAAATATGCTCAGCCAGCTTTAGGCTACTCTTACGTATTTACGCAATCAACTCTAAACTCTGCAACACGTGCAACAAACAGATCACACACAGTATATGGTAGAGTTTACTCTCAAGTTGCTAACCAAGTGTTAGTAGGGGTAGAAGCTTCAGTACGTAGAACAGATAACGATAGTAACACGACTGGAACTAAATCAAAAACAACAGTTACCAACTATGGTGTGTTTGCTAAATACAGTTTCTAAGCAAAATATAAATAAGGATCAAGATAAATTCTTGATCCTTATTCCATTAAAAGAGGATCAAGTGATGAACTTGATCCCTTTTGCAGTTTTATAACGAAAAAAAGTCCTAAGCAGTGCTTAAGACTCAACCTTGAAAATCCGCAGATGCCTAATTGCATCTGCAACTTAAGCTCAAATACTTTATCAAACTATCCTTTTCCTCAGAGCTTGAAAAGGGTAGTTTAGAGCTTCGATAAAGACTTAAGCTTAAATGCTGTAATAACCTTGTTTTGCTTGGGCTATTTAATGGTAAAATAAAAGCAACAAGCAAATTATATTAAAATGCTAATTAACTATATAAAGCATTTAATTAGCTTTATTTTAAATAACTTTTCTTTTTCTTTCTATATTTTATTATAAGCGAAGATTAGATTATTTCAACACTTTTTTTCATATTTTTTCACGATATTTTCGTGAGAAAAACACCTTTAAGAAAATAATGTCTATTTTTCAAAAGTTTAATGGCAAGATCTTTAAATTTAGTTACCATTATTCCTTACTATTTTATTAAGTTATTATTGACCTTATGAATGCAGATAACTCTCAAGGTTTTATTAAGCCTACGTTTATTGAAGAAATTCAAGAAAAAGCGGTATTGAGTGATGTTATTGGTCGCTATGTTAAATTAGAAAAAACAGGTTCACATAAGTGGAAAGGATGCTGTCCTTTTCATAATGAAAAGACACCGTCTTTTCATATAGATGATGACCGTGCGGTTTACCACTGTTTTGGTTGTGGAGCTAAAGGAAACGTTCTTACTTTTTTACGTAACCACAATGGCTTAAACTTTAAAGATGCAGTTAAAGAACTAGCTAATCTCCTTGGCATGCCCGTTGAATACCAAGAAGATGGACGTAGTGAAAAGGATAAAGAACTAGCTCAAGCTCGTCGCCTCTCCCTACAAATTGACCAAAAAATTCTGCAAGAAGTGGCAGAGTTTTATCAATATCAACTCCAACATAACCAAGGGGCAGTTGACTACTTAGTAAGTCGAGGCATGACCGAAGATATGGCTAATCTATATTTTCTGGGCTATGCTCCAGCAAATAATGCTGTACTCCACTACTATAATAGTCTGGTTGCTCAAGGTAAAAGTCCTGTACCTGATCCTTTAACTCACTTACTCAATGTCGATGTATTGCGTAAATCTAGTCAAGGTGAAGGCTATTATGACACTTACCGCGAAAGAATTGTTTTCCCGATTTTTAATTTAAATGGGGATATTGTTGGCTTTGGCGGACGAATACTCAACAATAGTAAAAGCAAAGCCAAATACATTAACCCGTCCAATACTTCAACTCTGTACGACAAATCAAAAGAGCTCTACGGTTTATACCAAGTGGTGCAAGCACACCGCATTAACCGTGCCAAAATTGAACGTATTATCTTAGTTGAAGGTTACTTAGATGTAATTTCCTTAAGTCAATTTGGTATATTCCAAGGCGTAGCGGCTTCAGGTACAGCTATAGCTCAAGGACAACTACAGCAAATTTTTAAATACACTACAAATCTTGTATGCTGTTTTGATGGAGATAGTGCAGGTTACAAAGCTGCAGCTCAGGCTGCTCGTAATGTTCTGGGTATTCTTAGTGATGAATATACAGTGCAATTTGCTTTTTTAAGTGACGGTGAAGATCCAGATTCTTACTTAAAAAAATATGGCCCGCAAAGCTATGATCAGTTTTTACGCCATAAAACCATTGGCTTAATTGACTATTTAATTGAACATACGCTGTCTAGTCTCGAACAAAAGAATACAGCTCCTAGCGAAATCGAGCGCTTTGCTTTATCGCAACTGGGATACTATTATGCCCAAATTTCTGCCGTAGCTTACCGTAATGACCTGGTTAACAAAGTAATTCGTCGCTTTAACCTAGATCACGCTGCTCTTATGGCACAATTTGCTCAAGCTAAAGATCTCTATGAGCAAGAGCAAGAAGAAGATCGTCTTCGCTTTGCCAATCAGCAACGCTATCGCCAGGAACAAACGCAAGTGGTGACACAAGTTGCCCCTGCTTCTACGCCAAATAAAGTAAGCCAAGAGCCAAAGCAAGAGCAAGAACCTGTTTCTAGAACGCCTGTAGTTAATACAAGTAATCCTTACGGCTATGGTTATCGTCGCCAAGAAGATCAACCGCAAACTAAAAGGAAAAAGCGTGATCCAAGTCAAGTTAGTGCTGCAGGTAAAAGCATGCTTGCCCAAGCTACAGGACAAAATCTCGGACGTGAATATGGACGCCGTAACAAAGAACCTGAGCGTCAAGTTAACTTGCAACAAATCCAAACTTTTACCCAAGCAAGTGAACAAGATCCTTTAAAAGCTCGAGTTAATGCTTTTGCTTCGCAAATTCAACAGCGGAGTCAAGCTCATGCTATGCGGAAGGCAATCGAACACTCGGTAAGAGACTCACAAAACAGTGAATTTCGTATTTCCTATATCCATGCCTTTCGGGAACTATTAGCTAGTGCATATACGCCAGAAGAACGACAAGCTAATCAAGAAAGCTTAACTAATCAACTTTGGGATAAATTTAAAGATCAAGCTATTCAAAATATCAACTATCGCCTCCTTTTACAACGTACAGCTCTCGCCAAAGGGCGACAAATTAAACACAAGCTCGAGTTTACCCAAGAGGCAGTAGAGGCTGAAATTTTACGCATCGCTAAAGAAGTACATGCCCAAAGTGTAGCCTATAATATTCCTTTAACTAAGTTTATTGCCCAACAAGGTTTACCTCAGGTTGACTCGGCAACTCCTAAAGAACTCCAACCTCTGGAAAAGGAGTACTTAGCCAACCAAATTGAACAAACTAAACAAGAGTTAAAGTTACGCTTTGATTACAAGGATATTTATTATCATGGTTTAGTAATTCAAATCGAACCTTTAGTTTATGCTAATCCAGATGCCCTTGAACCTATAAAAGGCTTTCTGCAAGCAGCTCGTCGCTATGAAAACCGGATATTAACCTTAATTTCCTGGTACTACCAACGCCCAATTGTGGCAATAAGTAGTATGCTCAGCTATATAACTGTATTTAGCTTACCTTGCTTTACTTTCTTTAACCATTTACATTTTGCTTTGGCAACGGTTAGAGACAAATTAAAGGATGGCTTAATTTCCGAAGAGCAAGCAAGTGAAGAAGTACGCCAAGTAGTTGAGGCTAACTATAATCGCTATCTCGAACGCCACTTTGGGGAATTTGCGCATAACTTGGTTGAATTTACCCCCGATGATGCTCCTTATATTTTTAATAAGGGGATGCAAGAAACCTATACTAATTTTGTATATAGCATTTGTCGTCTGGGGCAAGTTTATCTGCAAACCTATGCCGAGCAAATTAATAATGTTAATGTGGAGATGACCTATTTACGCAGTTTAGAAAAACTTCTGCAATATGATCTCCAACGTTTACAACAAAAAGAAAACACTATTTCTAGCGAACAAAAAGCTAACCTTCAGCGAGCACAAACCTTTTTAAATGATTATGATCGTCTGCAAATGCAGCAACACTCATATCTCATTTCCTATATTAGCCCTGCAAATCCGCAACCTATGCCAGGTTACGACCTCATGAAACTCGGGCAATATGATGCTCCGCTCTGGTCAAGCTTGCACCCTGAAACAGATCTGTTTTCTTTAACTAGCATGCGAGTACAGGCAAGTCGAGTAGAAAGACTGCGCGAAAATGAAACTGTACGTGTCTTAAAAGTAAAAGATAGCAATGCTTACCAAGAAAGCCTCAAGGCTAAACGTTTAAGTCAAGGCGTAAGTGACGCTCAGGCTCTCGAATTACACCTTAGCCAAGATGTAGATGTGCCTCTTGAACAACTCAAGCAACAGTTCAAACAAAGTACTCAAGTACCCGAACTCGTTGCCCCTCAAGAAGGACAAACTTCGCAAGCTGAGTTAAAACAAGCATTTGCTACTCTGGAAGAAGATGAAGACTTTAGTCTGAGTCAAAGCCCAGAAGCTTATGCCCCTCAACTAAACCAGACCTTAGAGCAGGATCCTAGCTCGCAAGTTGAAGGCAAAGCTGAGGACAATACTTTTGTGGTAGCCGAGCAAGAACTGACAAACCAAGCTCAAGAACAAGAGCCTACAACTCAAGCTCAAGAACAAGAGCCTACAACTCAAGCTCAAGAGCAAGGACAAGAAATTCTTGTTCAAGCAGAACCGCAAGTGCCTGAAGATCTACTCGCGTATGATCTTAATAACCTCGATCCTGAATCTTACTTTGTCTCAGAAGATCAACAAGATTATATTCCTTATAGCGATGAAGAAGCTCAAGCTTATTTTGATAGTATGGCTTGGGAGCAAGAACAAGGCAATAATTTTGATCCTGATGCTTATAAGTAATTTTTACAATGCAAAAAGCTCAAGAACCATTTGGTTCTTGAGCTTTCTTTTTAGCGTTTGGCTACAATTATTACCCTTTGTGGACGAGGGTAACCTTCGATAGTTAAGTCAGGGTTGTGAGGATCAAGAAAATCTTGCAGCGAAAGCGGAGAAGATAAAGGCGTAGACCTTTGTTCTTCACTTGTAGTTACTGACAGATCTTTAACTTCATACTCTTTAAAGCCAGCCATTTCTAGCCATTTTTCTAAAGTCGCTAAACTCGGAATAAAATACACATTGGTCATACCACAGTATTTTGCCCCTGGAATTAAACAAGTTTGGGCATCACCGTCAATTACTATAGTTTCTAAAACTAATGTGCCATTTGGGGTGAGGAATTTAGCTAAATCCTCTAAGAAAATCACTGGGTCTTTACGGTGGTAGAGTACCCCCATGTTAAAAACTACATCAAATTTATTGTAAACAGGCACTTTAGCTAAAGGTAAGGTGAGCATATAAGGCACTTGGCTCGGATCGCTAGCTAAAGCAGTATAAATTACTTTAGTGAGTAAAAATTGTGCCGTAAAACCCTCAAAAGGTTCTACACCCAGGACAAACTTAGGTTGATGTTTACCCTTGAGCATTTGCCATAAGTAATAGCCATTACCACAGCCAACATCGAGAACATTTTTTCCTGCCAGCTGTTGATCTAAACCTAAAGCTTGAATACGTGCCCATTTTTTCCCACAATCCCATTCGGCATCTATTTCTTGCCCTAAGAGATTAAATGGACCTTTGCGCCAAGGAATTAGATCTTGGACTAAAGTATCGCGTAAACGTAAAATCTTATGCCAGAGTTCATTTGGGTATTGTTTAAAATACTCTGCCCATAAGGGATGTAATTCTAACTTATCACCAGCTTGAGTGGATAAAAAGCTTGGAATTTGCTCTAAGTTTACTAAAGCTTCAAGTTCAGCACTTACTTCTTCTGGTGCCAAAGCTGGATTTTCTTGCCAAAAGGCTCTTAATTGTTCTTTTTGGCTCAAAGCTTGTTGTTTAAATTCGGCAAGAAAATTTTCTAAAGCAGCTAGTTTACGCAAATTATTAATAAAAGCTACTTCACGCGAAGATTTAGTTTTTGCTCGCGCTAGTAAAGTAGCATCTGCTTCTTGCATGGCAGCACTTAGAGCAGGAAGCCAATCGTTTAACTCTGGACGGTGGAGAATACAAGCTAAAATGCTTTGATCTTCAGGATTAGTAAACATAGAATAGTTTTTCCAAGAATTTATTTTATTATATTACGAAAATCGAAATTAACCATAACAAGAATTTGCTCTAGATGATAAGAGATTTCGCGTAAATTCGAAAGTACACCCTTAGTAAAGAGATACTCTAAAACATCTAGTGCCAAATTAGAAAAGATATAACTCTGTAGCTCTAAATCTTCTGGTTTTTTCTCAGGAAAAGCTAATAACGAAAGCTCACTAAAACGATTACTTACCATTTTAATCATATCCTGACGTAAGTGATGACGAGGCGTATTTACTTTCCAGAGAGCGAGAATTTCACCACGCATTGCATAGAGATTATTTATATGATGATCAAGAAAGTCATTGAGATCACCATATTTAGTTCTCTTTTCCCAAGTTTTATCAAGATTTATTTTAACTGCTTCGATCATTTTGCCAATCAGATCATCTTTACAAGTATAGTACTTATAAAAAGTAGCTCGGTTTACTAGAGCCTTTTGCAAAATGTCTTCTACCCGAATTGAGTGATATTCTTTTTCATTAAGCAATTCTAACATTGCCATACGAATTTGAACATGAGTCCTCTCAACACGTAGATCTACTTTTTTCCCTTGTAACTCTAAGGGTGGAGAGATTTTACTGTACATTGTATTCTTAATTTAAATTGGAGACTAAATAATTACTTACTCAAAAGTCTTATTATAAAACATTTAACTTAGTATTTGCTCAATAAAAAACTCCCCTCTGGTCAGAGGGGAGCTTTTGGTTAAGAAAGCCTATGCAGCTACTTTACCTTTATTTGGATGTTGTAATTTGTCTAGTTTTTTCTTAACTTGATCGTAAATTTTATTTACTGCTTCGGTAATTGATACATAGCAATCTGTTGCTGAACCACGTGCGAAGAAGCGACCTAAATTGGTTTGTACTTCATATTCAGTTACGTAGTTTGCCCCATCTTTTTTCAGAGCTAAAGTATTGTAGCTTAGATCTACTTTTAATTTAGATAATTTACCTACAACTTTGTCTGCATGAGATTTGATAGCATCAGTTACTTCAAATGCTTTACCTACGACATCTAGAGCCATATTCAACTCCTTATTTTGGTTAAGAAAAGTTAAAGTTCCTTTAAAGCAAAAACTTTAAAGACCAGTAGACTTTAAGCTCGGCTCTTTATACCTCACTTAGCCACAACTTAATAATCTACTCTGTGAACCAAAGAGAAAAAGAAAAGCTTCTGAAACCTTCATTTGTCTTTGGTTCTCTTTTGATATTTTCCTTACACTTCCATTTTATGAATAATTTTTCCTTTTGTCAACTAGAGAACAGGGAAAATATTTCTTTTTTGCTTTTATTTTCTTAATTCACTGATTTTTATAGATAATTTTTTAAATATTTCTAGGGTATAAATTGTGGGTATAAGCTATTAGCTTCTTGTCCCTCTCTTAAAAAAAGTCCAGATTTCTTGCCTGTTTAGCTAAAAAACTAGATTTGCTACATTAGCTGAGGAAAAAGTGCATTTGCTTTTTGTTTTTGCTTTTAGGTAAGTTTATTTACCTCTCTAAGACCCAACTAACATTGAAAACTAATACCTAATTAACTTTGCAGCTAAGACCTATATTTTTGCTGATCAACTCTATAATTTTTTTCTTCTCTTTGTTGTCTCAAGCTTTTTTATTTCCTTTATCCGTTAATTTAAAAAATAACCGTCCTAAATTATTGATTTTTGGTTTTTAAACCTTATATTGCATAGCATGGAATAAAAGCGTTTATCCCATTTTTTTATAAACTCACTCTATGCAAAGTAATATGAAATTAACAAGCAAATTAATTGCGGTAATAGGTACTGGCTTGGTTAGTTTAACTAGCTCATTGAGTGCCTTTGCCAGCCAAACTTTAACTTTACCTAATTTAAGCTCTCCATTAACCTTTACTAATGTAGAGTCAGAGAAATATCGTGACCTAGCCCAACAGTATGAGCAACTACCAACAGATAAGCTCGCCAAAGAGGTAAAAAACTTAAGTAAGACCCAAGCTGCTCAGGACTTTAATAAAATTAGTCCCCAGCTCGATAATCTCCTTGTTGAAAAGCTAAGTAATCGCAATCTTGATTATCGGCAATATCTTAATGTAATTTTCTCGGTATTATCCAATATCAACTTACGTTATTCTCTTACCGAAACTAGTTACACATCACAATCTATGGAACAGTTTGTTAGCTATTATCTTGCTTGCTCTACTTACCAAGATCGCACGCAAAATAATCTGGGCAACTGTAATAATGTTATTAGATTTGGTAATCTAATGCTCAATGATCCTAACTTTATGGAAACCTTAGGTCTGCTTAGTCTTTATCAAGGTTTTAACTATAACCAAGAAAAAGGTAGTCTTAGTTTAGCTGCTACAAGTAAGTTAGAAATCCTAAAAAGTACCGAGTTTGGGAAAAACTTGAGCCGTGACTTTTACTGGCAACCGTATAGTTATAAACAATACTATACTATTGGTGGTCCTGCCTTAAGTTATCTCAAAACAACTTACGGAATTCAAATTTCTCCAGGTCTTGGTAACTATCCAAATCTAGTGCAATAATAAAAGCTCAGGGCAAAACCCTGAGCTTTTATGATAAAATGAAAATAATTTTTTTTCTTTGGCTTACGTTATGTTAAAAAAACTTTCTTTTCTTGCTTTAATCGCTAGCCCTGTATTAGCACAGGCAAGCACTCTTGCTGAACAAGTACAACAACAAATTCAAGATCGCCCTTACCTTATTTCTACTGCTAAAAACTGGCAAAATATGGTACACGGGGCTTTTGGGACAAGTAAGGTAACTGCATCTGATTTAGCTTACCTAACCCAAGCTTATTTTTCGGTAATAAATCGTAATTATCAAATTACTCCTACATCCTACCAAAGTGCAGATGTAGATGCCTTTGTTAAGCTAGCTCATAGCTGTCAAGCTTACCTCGAACAAGAAGGTACTAGTGCTCCTT
This sequence comes from Psittacicella melopsittaci, assembly GCF_003585925.1. Taxonomy (GTDB): domain Bacteria; phylum Pseudomonadota; class Gammaproteobacteria; order Enterobacterales; family Psittacicellaceae; genus Psittacicella; species Psittacicella melopsittaci. The sequence goes on along the minus strand of NZ_NRJH01000014.1, from coordinate 44,148 downwards.
ATGCAGCCGACTGTCAAGCTTTACTTGAAGTATATGCTGGAGCGGCTTATAAAGCTGATGTAGCACAAAGTCTTGGCCTCCTAGGCTTAAGAGAAGATTTAAGTGAACTGCAAGCACCAACGGCAAGCCAACAAAGTCAGCTTCAGGCTTTATTAAATCCTGATAACCTGCAAAAGAGCTTTAAGTTTTATCAAGTAACCTATGAAGATTATGAGCAACATAAGCTACCTGCTTACTTTGCCCAACACTATAAAATTTATCTCGTTCCTGATCACGAGTTTGGAAAATAATTATGCGTCACAAGTTTATTCTCACTCTTAGCCTCGCCTTAGCTAGCGTTACAGCTATGGCCTCTACTTCTGTAGATAAACTCTCGCAAACTCAACTCGAAAAGCATTATCATACTTTAGTGCAAAGCAATGAAGCAAGTATTCATAAAATAAAAAGCTTTCTTCTTGCTTTTAATGAATTTAGTGCAGGAAAACAAATTACGCCAGGTGAATTTGTTCAATATGTTAGTGGCTCGTTTCTTGCCGAATTAAATAAAAACTTTGGTATAACTGCCAATAGTTATACCCAAGATCCACAAGTAAGCAATTTTGTTGATCTCGCTCAAACTTGTAATGAGCTTTTTAGACGCAATAGTGCCTTACTAAAAGATGATGATACTTGTAGCTTTGTGGCAGCTATTTACCTCACTGCAGGTTATGATGCCAATGCTCTACAGTCCATGGCTTTATTAGGAACCTTACAAACGCTCGAAATTAATGCCAAACAAGGTACGCCTCTTGATCCTAGACAACAAGCTCTAGTCCAAGCAAAAGACAAGTTACGTGACTATAACCTTGGCTTTACCTTGCGTTTACCGCAAGAAAGCTATTTCCTTAATCCTGAAACACGTGAGCAAATTTATAATCTTTACCACGTGCGACTCGTAGGACAAGGAGAGTAGCGACAAACAAAAAAAGAACCTTGGACAAGCCTAGGTTCTTTTTTACCAAATCTCAACGCTAAATATACCACCCCAGTGGAGAAAAAATGTTGCAAAAATATCTCGTTGCTACGAGTTTAGCTTTAACTAGTTTAGGGGCTATAGCTTCTAGCTATGATCCCCATGCTATCCCAGATTATCGTAACTATACTCTAGCTAAGTTAGAAGCTGAGTATAGAAATAATACTTATACTCGATCTTTTTACCAAGAATATCTAACGAAAAAATTTACTTCTTTTAAAAAGAAGCATGCTAATAAAGATCTTAGCCCTACAGATTTTTTAAGGCTCGTAAGCTTAGAGTTCTTTCCTCAACTTAATAAAAACCTTGAGATAACCTATGGCATTACGGATAATATCAATACCACCTATGTTTATCTCCCAAGTACTGAGCTAACTAATCTAGTTAAGCTTTCTGAGCTCTGCCTCTCTCTTTATGAACAGAGAAGTAAACTAGTTTACGATTACTCTTTTGGTAATGCCTGTGAACTAACAGCAGACTTATATTATGTCTTTAACTATAATCCCGACTTTCTCCAAACTATGGCTCTAGTGAGCACTAAAGGCGAGCTTAGTAAGGTAAGAAACAAGAGGTCTCTGTCTTCGAGCCAACAACAGTTAGTTAAAACTAACTTAGATATGCTGGGCTATAAATTCAGATTCTCTTTTATTAATACTGACAGCTATTTTCATGAAAATCTAATCGCTTTTATTAAAAGAGTTTATGACGTTAATATCATAGTTGAGCAGTAAAATGGCTTTTACTAAGCCAAAGAAAAAGAAAAAATTATTCCCCTTAGGTAAACCTAAGGGGATTTTTTTGTACAAAAAAATAGGTCAAATGACCAGTTTTGACAAATTTTATCTCGTTAATTTTTCTGAGGTTTTATAATATTTTATATAGCCTCAAGTTAATCGTTTAGTAAATTACCCTGTGCTTTGTGGCTAATTCGAACAAGCTTATTAAAAATATCTTTGAACATTTACACTTATACTAAATCTCAACTGTAAATATATCACCATATGGAGAATTAATGCTAAAAAAGACTCTCGTTGCAACAAGTTTAGCTTTAACCAGTTTAGGCTCTTGGGCTTTTCTTTTCCCAAATAAAATCCCAGATTATAGTAGCTATCTGACTCCAATGCTAGAACTTGAGTATAATAGATACAGCCAGCTTCTCAGTAATTATGATACTTACTTAGAAAGGGTTTTACAAGAATTTAGAAGTCGCAATGGCTTTGGCGGAATACAAGCTAGTCCTATTAAATTTATAAGTTTAGTAAGTTTATACTTCTTGACTCCACTCAATAAAGATTTTCAAGTCAACCACTTTTATCCCCCTAGATATACCCAAAGTCAAGAACTTGTAGATCTCGTTAAAATGTCTGAACTTTGCTATTATCTTTATGAAAGAAATAGCTTCTATGTTTCTGATTCAAACTATAATAATGCTTGTAAGAGAATTATAAATTTCTATTATCTCTTTAATTACAACCCAGAGTTTGTCCAAACTATAGCTCTAATTACCACTAAAAGCTATATCGAAAATAAAAGAAATCAATATACTCTTTCGTTTAGTGAAAGGAAACTCAAAGAGAACAACTTGGATAATTTTGAACTTAGTTTTAAATACACTCTTCTAAATGCTAATAACTATTTTAATGAAAATATGAGAAATTACGTTCGTAATACTTATGGCGTTTTTATTGTTAATCAATAATAAATCTAGCCTGATATAAGGATAAACACTTCCCCTTGGGTAAGCCTAAGGGGATTTTTTGTGCAAAAATAGGTCAAATGACCAGTTTTGACAAATTTTATCTCGTTAATTTTTCTCGCGTTTTATAATATTTATACAAGGATCTATTTCCTTAACTTAGAGGAACTTCCTCAAAGTTATATTTTTTTCTCAACTTAAATTACAACAACTTGGAGAATGTTTATGTTTCGTAAAACTCTTCTCACCTTAGGCATAGCTTTGGCAAGTTGTAATGTATTTGCCACAGACTATAGTAACTACTCCTATACTCAACTCCAACAAGAGCATAGTCGCTTAGAAAAAGCAACCATAGAAGATCTAAGATGGTTTCTAAAGGTAACTAATCTAATGAAACAAGAATTTGGTGGTAAAAGCATAACTCCATATGACTTGCTTGAATCATTTAGTGGATTTTACTTTTATCGAGTAAATCAAAACTTTAAAGTTGTGGGTAAAAACTACTACCATGACCCTAGGGTTACAAATTTAGTAAATCTACATGATGTTTGTGTCCTACTTTGGCAGCATACAAACGAAATTGATGCGGTATGCCAGGCTATTGGTTACCTTGTCATACTTGCAGGCGGAGATACAAATTCCTTCCAAACTTTAGCGATTTTAGGACCTGGAAGACTTATAAACAGAAATAAAGATTATGAAGTTACAGCTCAACATACACTTTTAGCACAGATAGCAAAGAACTGGGATAAGTATAATTATAGTTTTACACCCAATCTACCTACCCAAAACGAATTGCTTAATAATGAGCTTTTTACAAAAGCCGTTTCTTCATTTCTTAACCTAAATTTAATTGCTCCCAAATGATAGGTTCTTTTAGCTTGGGAGTTAAATAAATATCTCTTCTAGATGCTAATAACTTCTTTAATGAAAACATGAGAAATTACGTTCGTAATACTTATGGAGTTTTTATTGTTAATAGATAATAAATCTAGCCTGATAAAGGATAAACACTCCCCCTTGGGTAAGCCCAAGGGGATTTTTTGTGCAAAAATAGGTCAAATGACCAGTTTTGATAAATTTTATCTCGTTAATTTTTCTGAAGTTTTATAATAATTATATAAGGATCTATTTCCTTAACTTAGAGGAACTTCCTCAAAGTTACATTTTTCTCAACTTAAATTACACCAACTTGGAGAATGTGTATGTTTCGTAAAGCTCTTCTCACCTTAGGTATAGCTCTGGCAAGTTGTAATGTATTTGCCACAGACTATAGCAACTACTCCTATACTCAACTCAAGCAAGAACATAGCCGCTTAGAAAAAGCAACCCTATCCGATCTCACATTTTTTCTGAAGTTAACTAGTCTAGTAAAAGAAGAATATGGTGGTAAAAGTATGACTCCTTATGACTTGCTTAAAATAATTCATGGACCTTACTTTTATTATGTAAATAAAGACTTTAAAGTTGTAGGTAATAACTATTACCATGACCCTAAGGTTACAAATTTAGTAAATCTACATGAGGTTTGTTACCAACTTTGGCAGCATACAAAAGAAATAGATGAGATATGCCAAGCTATTACTTTCCTTGCCATATATTCAGGTGGAGACATAAACTCCTTACAAACTCTAGCGATTTTAGCACCTGGAACATTTATAAGCAAATATCCTAATCATGAAGTTACAGCTCAACATACACTATTAGTACACCTATCAAAGAACTTGGATAATTATAATTATAGTTTTAAACTCTATCTACCTACCCAAAACGAATTGCTTAATAATAAGAATTTTGTAGAAACCGTTTCTTCGTTTCTTAAGGTAAATTTAATTGCTCCAAAATGATAGGTTCTTTTAGCTTGGAAGTTAAATAAATACACTCTTCTAGATGCTAATAACTACTTTAATGAAAATATGAAAAATTACGTTCGTAATACTTATGGCGTTCTTGTTATTAATAAATAATAAATCTAGCCTGATAAAGGATAAACAATTCCCCTTGGATAAACCCAAGGGGATTTTTTTGTGCAAAAATAGGTCAAATGACCTGTTTTGATAAATTTTATCTCGTTAATTTTTCTGAGGTTTTATAATAATTATATAAGGAACTATTTCCTTAACTTAGAGGAACTTCCTCAAAGTTATATTTTTTCTCAACTTAAATTACAACAACTTGGAGAATGTTTATGTTACGTAAAACTCTTCTCACCTTAGGTATAGCTTTGGCAAGTTGTAATGTATTTGCCACAGACTATAGTAACTACTCCTATACTCAACTCCAACAAGAGCATAGTCGCTTACAACAAGCAACGCTAGAAGATCTCAAATCGTTTTTACAGTTAACAACTTATGTAAAAGAAGAGTATGGTGGTAAAAGCCTAACTCCATATGAGTTGTTTGCATTAATTCATGGACCTTTCTTTTATTATGTAAATCAAGACTTTAAAGTTGTAGGTAACAACTACTACCATGACCCTAGGGTTACAAATCTAGTAAGTTTCTATAAGGTATGTGTCCAAGTTTGGCGGCATACAAAAGAAATAGATGCAGCATGCCAAGCTGTTACTTACCTTATCGTATTTTCAGGTGCAAACGCAGATATCTTACAAACTTTAGCGATTTTAGGACCTGCTGCATTTATACAAGATTTTCCTAAGTATGAAGTTACAGCTCAACATACACTCATAGTGCAGATAGCAAATAACTGGAGTAAGTATAATTATAGTTTTAAACTAGATCTACCTACTGAAAACGAATTGCTAAATAATCAGTATTTTAAAGAAGGCGTTTCTTCATTTATTAACGTAAATTTAACTGCTCCAAAATGACAGTTCTTTTAACTTGGGAGTTAAAGAGCCATTATTCTTTTGCCACTTAAGTTAATTTTACCTCTTTACCCTCTAGCTTAAACTAACAACTTATTCGTACGATCTAAAAAAAGAGAACCCTAGAATTATCTAAGGTTCTCTTTACTTTTTTTTCTCACCAATTTTGGTTAATTATTTAAATTAGTGATCAACTAAAATCCAGAATAAATGAATCAAAAAAAAGAAGGGAGAGATAAAGCGGAGCAAAAGGAATAGAAGAAGGGACAAGGAGAATATAAATATAGAAAGAAAAGCCAAAGCTTAAGCAAAAAGAAAAATATTGGCTAAAAAGAAAAAATAACTCATGCCATAAAAGCTTAATCGACTTATTTTGATCAAAAATAATCATTTTTTTGTAAAAAAATGCCACTGATGACCACTCTTGATAATTACATATAAACGACAATTAAAGCTTGTTTATAATAGAAATATAGGGATAAAACAAGGTCTAAACTACTTATTAAATAAGTAGCAAACTCCTTAAAATAACATAAACACTTTACATTTTTTCATCCCTAGCTATAGAGTTAATTAACTCTATTTATACTTCTCAACTAAAAATATATACAACCAAACTTGGAGAAAGATCATGCTTAGAAAAATCCTTCTCACACTCTGCCTTATCTTTACTTGCTTCAGTGTTATGGCAGCCGATTACAGTAAGTACTCAAGAGCCCAGTTACAGCAAGAATACGATAGACTTATAAAAATCCATTCCCAAGATTTAGCCAACTACCATATTTTTGTAAAATATATGAAGCAATACTTTGCTGGAAAGCAAATGCCTTATTCTAAGTTTATCCAATATTTTGCCAGTGGTTATCTTTATACGATTAATCAAAACTATACTATAAATAATTACACTTATAGACATGATCCACATGTAGACAGCTTTAGCGATCTAGGTGAATTATGTAATTTTATATACACTCCAGATAATAATACAAATACAAACGTAGATTGTTTACATTTTGCAACTATATATGCGTTTGCAGACTATAATCGAGATACCTTAAAAACCTTGGTCCTTTTGGGTACTTTTTTAGCTATTGATAGAAAAGATGACAATCAATTAACTGCTAAAGAGAGAAGAATGCGTGCGTTTGATGCTGATTTCAAAAATTACAATATTGACTTTAACTTAAGAGGTAATATTAATTATAAGGCTTTAAAAAAAGATTACAAAGAACTAATCTATGCTGTTTTTAAAATCCACATTGTCGATGAGGATTAAATAAGATACAAAAGTGAGGAAAAAAACTTGTTCGTTAAACCCCTATTTACATTTATTCTGGCTCTAGCTAGTCTAGGTGCTATAAGCAGCGAGTATAAGCACTACTCTAACACCCAATTACAACAAGAGTACAATCGCCTTTATAACCAAAACGCAACAGCCGTTCGCGAACTAGCGACAACCATTCGTGAATTACGTCAAGAAGCCGTAGGCGAAGAAATTGGTGCTCACCAATTTATTGTCTATTTTTCTGCTTTAGTTTTTGCTGATATCAACAAGAACTATAGCATTAACAATTATACTTATCGTCAGGATCCCCGTGTGCTGAGTTTTGTGAATCTAACCGATGTTTGTTATCAGTTAACGGTGAGAAATAATAATGTAGCCCCAAATAGTGCTTGTGAAGCGACTAATGTTCTATATATGGTTGCCAAATATAATCGCCAAACTCTGCAAAGCATGGCTTTAGCTGGGGTTGTCTTTATGGCTGTGTTGCAACAAGAAAACAACATGCCTCTAACGCAAAAGCAAAGAGCCTTAATTAACTTATCAAAAAATCCTGACGCATATAATTATGGCTTTAAACCTTATTTACCAGAATCTGGAGATTATTTAGATAACCAAACTCTATATGATTTTTATACAACCTTTAATGTTCGTTTAGTAAGAGACTAGTCTGCCTTATCTCAACTTAAAATGTACTTCTCTGCAAGGAGAATAAATATGCTAGGTAAAACTTTACTTGCCCTAGGTCTAGGAATTAGCACTCTAGGGGTACAAGCAATTCCAAAATATGAAAACTATTCTTATACCCAATTGCAACAAGAGCTTCAACGTTTAGTGCCCCTAACTGACGTAAACCTAATTATGATTAACTTTAATTTAAATATTCTAAAAAAATTGCATAATGGACGTCAAGCTAATGCTAAAGAATTTTTAGAGCTATCTTCTTATATACTCTTTTCCTATTTTAATGAAAATTACACATTAAATGGGAATACTTATCGGGCAGATCCTCGTATCATCGATATAGTAAAACTGTTTGATACTTGCTATCACTTAACTAAATATATACAAAGTTATGACGAGCTAACAGTACATTGTAAATCCGCACTATTAATTTATCTTATTGCTGACTTCGATCCAGACGCTCTTTTAACTATTGCTACTTATGGCTCTATAGTAGATGCTCAACTTAAACAAAGTAAAAATGAGCCTCTTAGTAATAAGGAACTTGCTTTAATTGGCTTACTTAATAAATACGTTGGCTCTATTGATTTTGGTTTTACGTTTAAACTCCCACCTTTTTCCGTATACTATGACAAAAAACGTAATGAGGTATTTAAAGAATCTTACAATGTAGACCTAGTTCCGGATCAATAGTAATCTAAAACACCTAGCCTGCACAATCAGCCTAGGTGTTTACTTTTATTAGCGGAGATTACTTTTTTACCTACTTATAAAATATTCGCTATTTTACATAAATTTTGCCTATAATAAAACTTATAGACAACTCTTAATTAAAACTATGTTACGTAAATTTATTCTCACCGCCACCTTAGCTCTAACTACTTTAGGAGCTATGGCAGCTCCTAATTACCGCCAATACAGCGATGCTCAATTGCAGCAAGAATTTACTAAACTCGAGCAAGCAAATGCAACTACTTTAGCTTATCTCAAAGAAGAAATTAATAACTTTGCCACAGATTTTGGGGAAAGAGAGTTTTCTGTAGATAGATTTTTATCTCTTGCTACAGGCTATATTCTTGCCGACCTAAATCAAAACTTTACCATTACTCCTACTACTTATCGTCAAGATCCTCGCATAACTAACCTCGTTAACCTTGCTGATGTTTGTTATCATTTGAGTATTAGGAATAACTACGAGTCCCCAAATCAAACCTGTAGTACGGTTTTTCCGATTTACCTCTTAGCCTATTTTGATCGTGATTTACTCCAGTCATTAATAATTGTTGGTACTTCATTTAATGCTTATGTGCAAGAACACAATAATATTCCTCTGCAAGCAAACCAACAGGCTCTTCTTAATACAGTAGAGAATCTTGATAATATGGATTTGGGCTTTAAAGCAAAAATACCTGATGAACAAGTCTACTTAAAAGATAATATGAAAAAATCTATCTATGCAGCTTACAAGGTTCATCTTTTACCTAATTCTGCGGAATAAAATAAAAATAGCACTTAAAAAATCCGAGGTTAAGCCTCGGTTTTTTCGGAAAAATATTTTTCCTTGGATATAATAGAAGAATAGACAAATTTTCTTGGTTATTTATTTTTTGCTTTTTGGCACCTCTGCTTTTTTCTCTCCCCCTAACTTAGGTTAATTATTTAAACAATTAGTCATTAATCTTTACCTTAGCTTTAAGCTAATTATCCGTAAATAGCTAGAGAAAACCTTTTACTTAACCCTAAGGAGAGTGATTATGCTAAGTAAACCTCTTTTAACTATAGCTTTGGCTCTAACATCTTTAGGCGTTATAGCTACTCCTAACTATAGTAACTACTCAGATAAACAATTACAACAAGAATTTCAACGCCTTGAAAAACTAAATACCGATACCGTAACCAACCTCAGAACAAAACTCGTTAACTTTGTTAGAGTTAATGGCGGTAAACAACTAACTGCCCAAAGTTTTTTGCGTCTTGCCTCAACCCAACTTTTAGCTGATTTTAATCAATACTATTCGTTGCAAGGCTTAACTTACACTTCGGATCCACGCATAACCAATCTGGTTAACCTCTCCCAAGTGTGCCTTGAATTTATTGCTCGTGGACAAGATTTTGCTCAACTAAGTCAAAGCTGTAAAACTGTTAGTCGCCTCTATGTTATTGCCGAACTCAATAGTAATGCTTTATATTCTTTAGCTCTCTTTGGCACTTTATTTAAAGTTGCCGATCTCGAGGACAAAAAACAGCCTCTTACTACTAAACAAAAGGCTTTATTACAAATTCCTAAAAATCCAGGTGCCTATAAATTAGGTTTTGCCTTATATATTCCAGGCAATAGACTCTATGCCGATGCAAGTACGCGCCAAACTATTGAAACTATTTACAAAGTCCAATTGATTGCCGATTAAAAAAAGTGTGATCTTTGCCCACTTTTAGGAAAATAATCACTTGTACTTAAATTAACTTGGCTATAATAAAAGTACCAACTCTTTTTTAACCTACTCTAAGGAGTTATACCATGCGTAAGTTACTTCTTAGCCTCTGCTTCGGGGCTATTGCCACTGCTAGTTTAGCAGCGAACTCCATTCCTCAGGCACAACTAAATAATTTAGTAAAAGAGAATTCGGACTATTTAGCAATAGTTAATGAATTTCTTCCCAAAGAATTTATCGGTCCCAACCAAGGTAAGGCTCTTAGCTATGCAGATTTTCAAGAGCTATTAATAACTAAGTTTTTCTTACCTCTAAATAAGAGCTATAGCCTTACTGTAGAAAATGGCTATACTTCTGCCTCGGTTGAGAGTTTTCTTAAAGTCTATCAAACTTGTGAAAACTTAAAAAATACGCTTGATCGTAATACTCTAAGAGAACTCGATCGTGAATACCAACATCTATGTGCTAAAACTATTTTAGTTTACTCTCTTGCAGGTAATAGTCCTGACTATGTTTACTCTTATAGTTTAGCTGCCATTACGCAAAATGTGCCAACCTTGCAAAACATAGCTGCTAAGGCTCCCCTAAAATTTACCTATGCTTTACCTAGCTATGAACATTATGTCAAGGAAGGCATTTTTCCTAATGTAAAAGAATCATTTCGCATAACTATTGTGCAAAGTTTACCTGAATAAAATCAAGGCTTCTAGCAACCGCTAGAAGCCTTAATTCTTATCTTAGTTAGTTAAATTAGTGGTGATGATGAGCACAACCACAGCCACAAGCATGAGCTTCTTTAGTAAAGTCTAATACTTTACGACCTTGGATCTTACCAGCATGCATTTCTTCGAATACTTGACCTACTGCATCTACAGGGCAAGTTTCTACTACAGGTTTTACTAAGCCACGTGCACCAAAGTCAAATGCTTCAGCAAGATCTTCACGTGTACCTACTAATGAACCTACTACTTCGATACCATCAAACACTAAACGTGGGATTGATAAGTCCATAGTATCAGGTGGTAAACCAATACATACTACACGACCGCCTGGACGTACTGCATCAACTGCTTGGTTGAAAGCAATTTTTGATACAGCAGTACAAATTACCCCTTGAGCTCCACCGTCGGTAATTTCTTTAATACGTGCAACTGTATCTTCTTTTTTTCCATTGATAACTACTTCAGCACCAACTTCTTTAGCTAGAGCTAGTTTGTCATCGTTAATATCTACCGCAATTACGCGTAGACCAAGAGCTTTAGCGTATTGTACCCCGAGGTTACCTAAACCACCAGCACCAAATACTACTAACCATTGTCCTGCTTTAACGTTAGATACTTTAACGCCTTTATAAGTAGTTACCCCCGCACAAGTAATTGAAGAAGCTTGTACTGGATCTAAAGCGTCTGGCACTTTAACTGCATAGTTGTCTTCTACTAAGCAGTATTCCGCCATAGCTCCGTCTACTGAGTAACCCGCATTTTTTACTTCACGACAGAAAGTCTCTCTACCTGTTACACAGTATTCACATACGCCACAACCACTATAGAACCAAGCGATAGACACACGATCACCTACTTTAAGGTTATGTACCCCTTCACCTAATTCTACTACTTTACCTATACCTTCGTGACCTAAAACAACACCTGGTTTTTTACCATAGTCACCGGCAGCAACGTGTAAGTCAGTGTGACAAACACCACAGTATTCAACTTGTACTAAAGCTTGTCCAATACCTGGAGTTGGCACTGCTTTTTCTACTACTTCTACACCGTCACCAGCTTGGTTAACAACTGCTGCTTTCATTAGTTTAGTCATGTTTTTTACTCCTAAAAATGCAAGATAGTCTTGCAAAATTGTTAAACTTGGGGTTGGTAAAGAACATGTGACTAACAAGTACCTCGGTACAAATACGTCACTTAACTGTTAAAGTTGGGATAAGTGCATGCGGTCTTTTTGCAACTCAACAGTAATTACTTTTGTCATCATTGTAAAACTATTAAATTAATTAACCAAATCTAAATTTTATTTAAGCTCTGAGGCGTTAAGTTTTTCACAAGCAAAATTTTCTGCTTAATTTTGCTTAACTTACTTAACTGCAGATCCTCATTACCCTGAGAACTATTTTCTTTTAGGTTAAAAATATTTAAATTTTTGTGAAAAAAAGCTCGCTAATTTCCTCAAATTTTACGCAAAAAATGTAAAACTTTTTGTGCATTTGTTAAATAGATAAGTAAAATAGTCAGCTTTATTTAGATTTTAATAACCTCTAGCTTAAAAATGAGGACAAAAATAAGCGTAATTTTAGCTTTTTTAGCAAAACTAAAATAAAAAAAAGGTTCATATTTTGCTTAGAGCTAAGCAAAACATAAACCAGTATACCGAAATTAAATTAATTGATTATTTTTTGAATAAATCACTGAAAATAATCCCAATTTTAGTACCTGCAATAAGCAATACTAAAGCACCTGCAACTATAGCAGCTAAGCCAACAGCTACAGATAATAAGAAACCAATGATGCTAGCTGCAAGGGCAATAGCTGCTAGAGAAATAAATACTCCTGCTACTACCACTAAAACTGCAAATAATGCTAGAGCTAAACGGTTTAAAAAAGATGGACGTTCAACTGCTGGAACAACTGAAGTTTGGCTTTGAGACATAGGTCCTCCTTTATGTAGATCAAGTGCTTACTTTTCAGTTTCTTTAAAAGAAAAAGCTGAGTAAGAGGGGATCACTTAAAGCTAGATAGGGATTAAATTTTCTACCTAGCCTTAAGCGAGAAAAATTAATCATTTATTACTTCTATATTAGCAGAAATAATTAACTTTTTTAAAGATTTTTTAAAGAGAAACTAAACTATTTTTTTGGTTTAATTGCTACTTTTAATACCCCGTCACGTTGATTTGCAAAGAGGTCATATGCCTCAACTATATCATCAAGAGCATAGGTATGAGTTACCAGAGGTTTTAAGTCAATTGTTCTTGAATCTAGAACATTTAATAGACGACGCATTCTTTCTTTACCGCCAGGACATAGAGCTGTACGAATAGTATGATCGCCCAGACCTGCTGCAAAGTATTTTAATGGAATGGTTAGGTCATCTGAGTAAACACCTAAACTCGATAAAGTACCGCCTGGTTTTAAGATAGCTAAAGCTTGCTCAAAGGTTCTTTGTGTTCCTAGAGCTTCAATTGCAGAATCTACCCCACGACCACCAGTTAATTTCATAATTTCGTCAACTATATCGCAGTTACGGAAGTTTAAAGTAACTGTAGCCCCTAGGTTTTTTGCAATCGCTAAACGCTCATCATTACCATCGATAGCGATAATTACACTTGCACCTCTTAATTTTGCCCCTGCAGTTGCACAAAGACCAATTGGACCTTGAGCAAATACAGCCACTATATCACCGATTTTAATATCAGCATTTTCAGCCCCTTTAAAACCAGTTGACATAATATCAGGACACATTAGCACTTCTTCGTCGGTTAAACCATCTGGAATAGGTGCTAAGTTTGCTTGTGCATCTGGTACTAAAACATATTCTGCTTGAGTACCGTCAATAATATTACCAAAACGCCAGCCTGCAGTTGCTTTATAACCGTGGCATGAACAAGTGCCGTCTTCGTTTAATAGGTATGAACCATCTTGTGAAGGGAAACCATCTTGACATGGGTAAGAAGTAAAGCTAGGACAGATAGCACCAGCAATAACTCTTTGCCCTTCGTGGTAACCTTTTACATTCGAACCTAATTTTTCGATAACACCTACAGGTTCATGTCCTACAGTTAAACCTTTAGCAACAGGGTATTCGCCTTTAAGGATGTGCACGTCAGTACCACAAATTGTAGTTGTAGTAATGCGTACTAAGGCATCATTTGGACCTACATCTGGAATAGGTTTATCAGTTAACTCGATACGACCTTTTTCCACAAATACCGCTGCTTTCATCATTTTAGTCATAATTAGAATCTCATTTTTTTTTGCTAATTTCTAATGAAATTATGCATATTGTTGCTTGTAATGAGAGAGAACTCTCAATTTTATTTTCTGAGAACATGAAGATTCTAACTGCAAGTAGCCTCAGCTACCAAAAAAATATAAATAATGTTAAAGGAAGGATAAAAGCCTTGAACTAGGTATACTGGAATTTAAAATAAAAGAACAAGACAATTACCTTAAACCTCAGTTTAAACTTTAAAATTATTTTATATTTTTTCTTTCTTTATTTTAGTTCTTTTACCAAGTTTATGTCCAACCTATTTTTTTCGGGAATTTGTCACAATTTTTTCTAAAAACATGACATTTGCCCACTTTTTGTGAAATGCTTTACCCGTGATAAATAAGCATAAACCCAAAAAGGCTTCTTGAAAATTCAATTTTATTTACAAAAAGTGTGAATTATGACCAGTTTTCTGATTAATTTCGATCAAAAACTCACAAAAACTTTTTTCTTATTCTGTGATCTACGTCACACTTTTGCGCAAAAACCCACTTATAACTAAAATACCTTAATTTTTTTGTTTTTTATCCTCAAGCAATTAAGAAAAAGTACGATATTATCGGCTTTGTCTTAAGTCACAATACCTAAAATGAAACAATAATAGCCATTTTAGGTACTACTTAAATAAAATAAAACCCTTATACTTTACAAGGTTTTTAGCTCCTTTTTGAGGCAAAAAAATTCTCCGTAAGGGAGAAAATTAAAGAGAATATCTAGAGATTTTTATTTTTTGGAGGAGATATTTTTGGTAAGTTATTAGTAAGGATATTACTAATAATTTGTGATCAACTTAACCCTACCATTTATTTGAAGTAAACAAATTGCCTCGTTAACTTATATCTAAAGTAAACTCTAAAAGATTATAAGAACAGCAAAGTAGAAAAGCAGGGAAACTACTATCCATAAGTTATTCGTTAAAGTTAGGTATTTTTTATATTATTTTTAGTCTTGTTATTAAAAGCGGTTGGTTATTTATTTTTATCTAACTTTTTTAACTTTTTGGACTTACAGAGGTTTCTAACTTTTCAGATTAACAGATTTTCCTAACTTTTCAGACTAACATATTTTCCTAACTTTTCTGACTAATCGACTTTCTCTTACCTTTTCTCTATGTTTTTTTATTCCTCTATCTTTCTTTTACCTTCTTTTGTCTACTTTCTCATCTTTTTGCCTTTATTTGACTAACCGACTTTTATTAACTTTTCTCTATGTTTTTTATTCCCATATCTTTTTTTTTACTTTCTTTTGTCTTATTTCTCACCTCCTTACCTTTATTTGACTAACCGACTTTTTATTAACTTTTCTCTATGTTTTTTTTATTCCTCTATCTTTTTTTTACTTTCTTTTGTCTACTTTCTCATCTTTTTTTGCCATTATTTCTCTAAAGTAATAAAAGAAATAATAAAAAACTAAAAAAATCTAAAAAAGAGACTAAAAACAAAGGCAAAAAGCTTAAAAAACCAACTTTCCCCTCAAATTATTAAGCTATATTTTTTAATTTAAGTCCTATTTCTTGAGTATTTAGCTCGGTTAAATATAGCAAAAATGATCTTTTTTGATCAATATTGGCATTTTTGCAACAAAAAAGTGTGACTCATGCCACAAAAAAGAATAAAACTTGTTGCCCTATCTTTTTTTACCCCAAAATAGTGTTAAACTAGAAATAGAAAAAGAGACATATGTTAGATCGAAATACTTAGCAACCAAAGAAAATACTCTCGTCTTAGCATATTCTTAATCTCGTTTGTTATTTGTCTAGGAGAAGGTTCCCGTTAATACCTCAACTCCATTATAAAAACAAAACCTCATATTCTAAGAGATAAAAGTTGATCTACTCCAAGTGGTTTTAGTTATTTTCGCAAATCTCTACTGGGTTCAAATTTGAGTAGATATCAGTTAGCTCTGCCCATCAGTTAACAAGAACTTCTTCCTAGACATTTTTTCTTAATCCTTTTTGCAAAGTTTTACAAGGTAATACTTTAAAAAAAGCATTAAGCTTAGTTTTTTACATTACTTTGGCGCTCAATTATAAGAACCAATTTTTTGATGCGTGTTGGATACTAGATCCTCGCATAACTATAGCAAGTTTAAATCGCTCGGTTCGTCTCAAATATCTATGCGTCCAAAGCCTTAGATGATGTCTTGTTGGCGGTTGGCTAAACCGCAGTAGAAAAGCCTAATTTTTTATGGTCAACTGCTAACAAGGGATCTTACCGTATTAGTTTTTAGGCTGCTTGTGGGGCGACCCCTTGTAGCTTAGCCTAACTACAGAAGCAAAGTAAGTTGCTCGTGGTAGTTAGGTAGAACTATTTTCTTAGGTCTAAGATATGCTTAGCTTAAGGTAGTAAAGAACTTGAACCCTTTCCTAGGTAGATCCATTTGCTCAAAAATACCATGATTGGAAGCATTTGCGACAGTTTTAGGTCGAAAGATGAAGAACTTGGCAAGGCGCTATTCGTTCAAGTCTGGGAGGTCTCATGGACTATCTCAGGCGTACGGTACCCGTGTCTAGTGCATGCTATCGGATATAGTCCCACTTAGGCAGCCAAGGGAGTAGTTGAGTAGTGGTGCCTAGAACAACTAAGTTAATAGTTCCCGCTAGTTCCTCAAGGTCGGCATTCCTGACCTTGTGGAAAGAGCGGTTTTTTGCTGTCTCTAGGTTCGCCTTAAGTTGTGAGTAAATTAAATTCCTATCCTACTTATCGCACAAAATATAATTAATTTACTTCACATACTTTCGCTTAATACAATTATGATGATTGTATTTTACTTTTCCATCTACTGCTTAAAGGTGAATGAATCAACTTTAAGCCTGAAGAGGTTAAATGAAACGTTCCAGAGTATTAACTATGCGTTCTTTTATTGTTAAAAGAGAACGTCGCAGAAGAATTACGCGATTTATGCAAGAAAACTTTGCACCAATAATCGATGCAAAAGTAGAACTTACAGAAGGTTAGTTATACTTAAGTACTTTCATTTTCAGGAAAAACTTACTCTCTTCTACAACCAGGAGTTTTAATTAAATGACTAAAACAATGTTAGCTGCACGTTGGCATAAAGTAAAAGATATTCGTGTTGAATCAATTGAAGTTCCAGAAATTAAAGATCCACATGAAGTTAAGGTTAAATTAAAGTTCTGTGGTATCTGTGGTTCTGACTTACATGAATATCTTGCCGGTCCAATCTTTATCCCAGTAGATAAACCACACCCTATCTCTGGTGATGTAGCTCCAATCGTAATGGGGCACGAATGGTCTGCTGAAGTTGTAGAAGTAGGTCCAAAAGTTACACGTGTTAAAGTAGGTGATCGCGTATGTTGTGAACCTATTTTATCTCCGCACAAAGACGGACGTTACTTATTATCTGAGTACCACTTATCTCCATTATTAGGCTTCCAAGGTCTATCTGGTGGTGTTGGTGGTTTCTCTGAGTACTCAGTTGTTGGGGAACACATGTTACATAAAATCCCTGACAGCGTAAGCTACGAGCAAGCTGCTCTAGTTGAACCAGCAGCAGTAGCAGTGCACGCAGTACGTAAATCAGGTTTACAATTAGGTGAATCTGCAGTAGTATTTGGTGCTGGTCCAATCGGTTTATTGGTAATCGAAGCTTTAAAAGCAGCTGGAGCTGGAACAATTTTTGCTGTAGAAGTAAACGAAACTCGTCGTGCTCGTGCTAAATCTTTAGGTGCAATTCCATTAGATCCAACTGAAGTAGATGTAGTTGCTGAAGTTCAGCGTTTAACTGACGGTGGTGCAGACTTTACTTTTGAAGTAACTGGTGTGCCTCAAGTATTAGAAACATCTATTTTAGCTGCACGTACTGGTGGTACTGCAGTAGTAGTATCTATTTGGGAACGTCGTGCAGACTTCCAACCAAACGTATTAGTAATTCCAGAAAGAACTTTACGTGGGGTAATCTGCTATAACAACGACCACCCAACAGTATTAAAATTAATGGAGCAAGGCTACTTCAAAGTTGAAGATTTTGTAACTAAGAAAATCGCTCTTAAAGATGTAGTAACTGAAGGTTTTGATGCTTTAGTAGCAGATAAATCACAAGTTAAAATCCTTGTAGTTCCACCTACAGAAGAATAATCCAACATGCAACAAAAGGACTGGTGTCATACACTAGTCCTTTTGTCGTGGTATAATAGAGAAAGTTTTTATTAATCTTTTGAAAAAAATTATGCGCAAACTACTACTAACTTTAAGTTTAGCTACTTTAGTAGCTGGTGGAGCTTATGCTCAAGGTAATAACACAACTTTAGAGTCTTCTCCTGAATTACAAAACACTTTTGCTCAATACCGTAGTAACATTAACTTTAACTTTGCTTTAGGTTATGGTTTTACTAAATTTGGTAACATTGACCACAGTTTTACTGGTCCCGTAGCAAAATTAGGTGTAGACTTTAGAGTAGCTAGCCTTGGTACTACCCACCAATTTTATTTTGGTCCAGAAGTTGCCTTTGCTTATAGCTCAAAATCTCTTGATAGCAGCAAATTCAAAGGTCAAGAAGCTGGCACTAATGTAGACACTAAAGTTACTCAATATACTGTAGGGGTAAAAGGTACCTACTTAATCTCAACTCCTGACTTACTTGTGAATCACTACATTAGCCTTGGTTTAGGGATGAACAATGTTCACTACTCTTTAAATACAGGTGAAGGAACAACACAAAATAGTCATGGCATGTATGCAAGCCTTGAAGGCGGGGTTAAATTTAAATTCGGTTTAACTCTAGGTTTAGAATACCGTCACGCTTGGAAAACAGGCTTAAAAGATACAGCATTTGATGATAGCTCTAATGCTCTTAACCTTTTAGTGGGTTATAGTTTCTAATTTAAATTAGCTAAGGCTCTATTGCGAGGCAATAGAGCCTTTTGCTTACAAAAAAAGTCGCACTTTGACAAGTACGACTAAATTACATTTAAACATTAACTGAAAAAGCGGGTTAGTGAAAAAATACTAAGAAAATTTCTTAGTAGGATCCTCAAAACTTAAAGGAAAAACCTTTAAGTAGCTTATTCAGCACACTCATATTTTACCCCAATTTTTCCTCAAAGTGATAGGTTTTTCTAAAAAAAGTTTCACTAAGTGGTGATTAATAATAATTGTTATTATCTAGAGAAAAAAGAAGAAAAACCAACCTTATGGAGAATTAGCAAAAGAAAAAGTAAAAGTAACTACTTTATAGCAAACTTACTAATTTACTCTGCCCCATGGTCAAAAAAAGCTCAAAACTACTTTGTTACTTCGAGCAAGATCTCAAGACTCTAAGCAAATAAAATTTAGCTTATAAAAGCTATATATAGCCTTGTTTTGCTTAAGCTATACCTAAATAACCCTCTAGCCTTTTTTGTGGAAATATGAGCTTCTAAATGCTAAATTTAGCTACTTCTAGGGCTACTCTTATATGGGCTATAGCTCAATTAAAAATAGAACTTTAATATTCTTTTTACTCAACTAAATGCTAGCCCTTTATCTCAACTAAAAGCCGACTTTGATATTATCTTTAACTCAACTAAAAGTAAAACCTTTGATCCAAGGCAAATTAACCCAAAAGGCAAATTAACAAAAAAAAGAAGGGAAGAGAGGCTAATCTCTCTTCCCTAACTTTATTTTATATTCTAATTTTTTACATTCTTATTCAAGCTTAAGCTAATTATTTAATGTCTTTGAGAATTTTTTCTACATCCACACCTAATTCTTTTAATTGTGCGTAGATAGAATCTTCAAGACGTTGAATTTCACGTTTTTCAATCTCGATATTACGTAACACTTCTTCTAAATCGATTGGCTCTTCTTCTTCATAAGTCTGAACATAACGAGGAATATTTAGGTTGTACTCATTCTCTTCAATTTCCTCAAGAGTTGCAACGTGAGCATATTTGTCTACGTCTACACGATTAATGTACGTTTGAAGAATTTTCTCAATATTTTCTTCAGTTAGACGGTTTTGACGTTTATCTTTCTCAAACTCAGTTGATGCATCGATGAATAATACATCATTGGTTGTACGACCTTTTCTGAAGATTAAGATAATTGTTGGAATACCTGTACCATAGAATAGGTTGCTTGGTAAACCAATTACTGCATCTAAATAGTTTTTCTTAATTAGATTTTCACGAATTGTTGCTTCGGCAGCACTACGGAATAAAACCCCGTGTGGTAAAACAATCCCCATGGTACCATGATCATCTAAGTGGTATAGACCATGTAATAAGAAAGCAAAGTCAGCTTTAGTTTTAGGAGCTAATTTACCATAAGGTGAGAAACGTGGATCATCTTCTTTGTTTTGTGGATCCCAGTGTGCAGAGTAAGGAGGGTTAGCTACTACTGCATCTACTTTTATTGGAGTTTTCTTACTATCTTCCTTAACTGGATATTGAAAATCTAGAGTATCCCCTTCACTTAATTCAAAGTTATCTGAATTAACCTCATGCATAAAGAGGTTCATACGTGCTAAGTTATAAGTGGTATAGTTTTTCTCTTTACCATAGAATCTTATGAGATTTTCTTTTTGTCTTTCAGTAATCTCAATATTTTCTTCTTCTAACCTTTCAAGAATTGATTGACGCACAGTTAAAAGTAATGAACCTGAACCACAAGTAGGGTCAAATACGGTAATTTGACTATTTTGTACTTTACGATTTATTTCTTCTGAAGCTTTTTTATCACTTATTAAATTATAGCTAATGATTTTTGAAATAAGTACACTAACTTCATGTGGTGTATAGAACTCACCCCCAGATTTACCAGCACTCGCCGCAAATTTACCGATTAAATACTCATAGATAGCTCCAAGTAAATCCTGACCTGATTCGTCTTTGAATGGCATGCCTTCTAACTTGGTTACTAATTTATTTAGATTATTTATACGTTCATTTGTGGTAGAACCAATTTGAGGTGAATTAATATTTACAGCGTGGAAAATATTTTTAAGAGAATTTTTTCCTGTATTATCCTCGTTAAATGCCACAAATGCGTTTTGGTAAATATTATAATTTATGGTATTAGTTTCGATATTGTCTAGTAATGCATCCCAACAATATTCAGGACGGATAATATATGGTCTACCTGCTCGATTGAAGGAATCTGCAAGTTCTCCCTTAATAAATTTTTCTCTTTTTTGATCTTCGTTTAAGCCCTGGTACTCTGCTCTATTACCTACAAGTTCTACGTAGATCTTAATAGCTTCATCATATACTTTATGAAGTCTTTCTTTCCTGATTTTTTCATTAACTAGGTTATCAAGTTCCTCTTTAGATAAATCTTTATTAGCTTCCCCAAAAGCTGCTTTAATGAACTCTTTAATGATAGGTTCAAGTTGTACGTTTAGGTAACGATAGAAAAGGAAACCTAGAATATAGTTTTTATAGTCATTTGCATCCATACCTCCACGTAAATCGTTAGCAATACTCCAAACTTGGTTAAAGATCTTTTGTTTGTCTACTTTGTTTGCTGTAACTGAATCTTTAATTTCTGAAGTCATATTAAATTCCTTATAATTAATAATTGAAGTTTTCCACTATATTTTTAACAACTATATTTTTAACAGTAATATCCAATTAAGATTTAGCATAAAAGCTAAATTTACCGTAAAAAGCAAAAGGATAAAAAGGACAATAAACAAATCAATAACATTGTAATTGTAATTGCAATTGTTATAACTTATGAATCTAAATTTATTATAGTATATTTAATTTGATTTTGCAAGTGCTTTTTTACTCGTAAATTGAAATTTTTTCATAATTATTAAAATAAGCCCGCATTTACGGTACATTTTCACTTAATTTATTTTCTTCTCCTCATTAACTTTTCTTGCTTCTCTTCTAATTATTCTAACCTCAGTTAATTAAAAGTAATAATCTGCTAAAGTCTTCGTAAATTTAAAAAGCCCAACAAGTCAAACTTGCTTAACTCTTCGTAAATTTAGAAATTACACTTAAAATTGCTTTACCTTTCGTAAAATCTAATCATAAAAAATAAGATCAGGAGACTATCCCCTGATCACAAATTTACATAATTAACTAATTTACCTATAAAAAAAGTCCTCGACTTTCTCGTCAAGGACTTTTACAAGAATCAAAACTTACTCTTCTTTTTTACCAAAGCCACGTAAGCCAATAACCTGTACATATTCACGATCACCGTCAATTGTACGCACCAGTTTATAAGTAGTTCCATTTTCAGGAGCTATATTCTCTGGAGCCGCAATTATTAACTGCATTTGTTGGCGTTGACATAATTCAAAGAGCGTTGCTATAGATTTAGAATCTAAACGAGCAGCCTCGTCAAGGAATAAGAGACGACATGGTAAGAGGTCTTTGGCACGAATACGTTTAGATTCTTCTTCCCAAGATTGTACCACCATAAGAAGAATTGACATCCCCGTACCTATAGCTTCACCTGTAGATAAAGCACCAGATTCTGCTTTTAACCAACCATCTGAACCACGGAATACTTCAATTCCTAAATCTATATAGTTACGATAATCAAGTAACTCTTCACCGATAGTTTGATAGTTACGTGTCCCCACCTCAAAATCAACATTGAGGCGTTGATATAAACGAGCTAGAGCCTCGGTAAAACTAATTTCACTATTTTCAAATAGATCTGCGTACTTATTAGTTGTATCTCGTAAAGCATTTAAAAGTAAAGCATGACTTTCACGACAAGTTGCCGTTAAACGCACCGATTTAACCTGCCCAAAGCTCATATTTTGTAGGCCTTGGTTTAATTGCCAAATACGGTTTTGTTCACGCTGAATAGTCTTATCTAAAATTGAAGCCACATCTGCTGCCGAAATACCTAGAGATTTTTCCCGTTCAGCAAGTTTACTACTTAACATATCTAATTGAATTTCCATTTGTTCAATAGCTTCAATTGGATCGTTAGTAGTTAGAACATCTTGACGAATACGTTCTCTTAAGTGTTGATACACGGCAATAAAGAACTCTACTTTTAAGTGAGGACGACGTGAATCTTCCGAAGCTTTTAAAGAGTCGCGTAAATACTCATTATCACTAATTAAAGTACGTAACACCCCTAAAGCACGGTCAGATTTAGAGCGTAACTCACTATTTGCTAAAGAAAGAAAATCTGGGTTATATAAACGTGTAGCTACTTGATGCTCGGCTGCCAAACGTTGCGATAACTGCCATTTTTCTTTGCTATCAATTACACTTGTGCGTAAGAGCTTGAACTCTCTTTGCGCTTTGTCAATTTGCTCAGAGAGACCTTGTAAGCGTTCGAGATTGTTTTGGTATTCGTTTTTAGCGTTTACCATTTGTTCTTTAACTTGCTCTACTTGATTTAATAATTGCGTAGCCTTAGCTTTGGCAGCATCAACAGCAGCTTGGTTTACATTAGTTCCAGTTTGGTTGAGGTCTTTACCTAATTGGTTGAGACTATTTTCGGCAGCTCCTAATTCAGCTTGGGCTTTAAACACTTGCTGACGGGCTTGCTCGTGTTGCGCTACTGCCTGTTTTAGTTGCTCTTTGTCTTCACCCCAAGTAGCTTCAAGAGTAGCTAATTGTGCTCTTAGGCTATCTGCCAGTTCATCACCTTGAAGTTCACCTAGATCTTTATAATCAAAGTGTTGTTGACGATTTGCTACTTCAAGAGCCAAGTGTTGTAAATTAGTTAAAACGCGACGTTGCTCTTTAACCTGCTCAAGTTGAGCACTTAGATCTTGTCCTTCGTCCACTTGGTACTGTAATAAAGCATAATCAGCTTCTAAAGTTTCTAAGACTTCACCATATTGCTGAATGTATCTTTTTGCTTCTTTAGCTTGATTTAACTCATTACGTACTCTTTGATAGTCATCTTCGAGGCTTGCCTCTGGAGCGGTAAACACATTAATTAAGCGATTTAAGATGCTATTTTTGCGTGTAAAATCGCTAATTTGGGCATTGTAACTCTCTAAATTGCGTAGCAGACTGTTAATTTCACGTTCGAGAGCATTTACTTGACGCGTTAATTGGTTAATTTGCTCTTCAGGATTTGCTCTAAAGGCTACATCAAAGTACTGGGCAATAAACGAAGTTAAGCTTTCAGCAAGAGCCTTATTAACAAAATGTTCACGCTCAATTTCGTTCAGTTGATAAAGTACATCTTTGAGTTCGTCTTTAGCTTGCTCTAAAAACTTCTCTCGAGCTGCTCGCCCAAAAGTAGTCATTTCCTGAATAGTCGAGTAACGAATTTGGTTTTGGTTAATGCGTACTACTACTGATTTTTCATCGAGAAGCGTACTATCAAACATACTTTCATTAAAGTCATTAAAGTCTGCTTCAATTAAGTAGAGGTCTGAAGGTAAGTCTTTTAACTGACTTAACTTAGCTTCAATATCAGTAAAACTTGGCACTACAATCGCATCACGAGCAGGACCATATAATGCCGAGTAATAGTTAGCATCTTCGAGGCTAATATCATCATAAATTTCTGATAATAACACCCCGTTGAGATCTTGAGCTATATATTGTAACTGCTGATCTACGCCCATACCTTGTTTTTCAACTTGATAAATTCGCTCTTGGAGCTGATCTCGTTGTTTTTCTAGGTTTTGTACTTGTAGACCTTGGCTGTTACTAATGCCCAGATAATAATCTAAAGCTTGACGTGCTTGTTGAGCATTGCTAATTGGTTGCTCAAGTTTAGCATTAATTTTACTTAACTCTTCTTGAGCTTTTAAGTAAGGTACACGTTGCTGTTGTAATAAGTTAAGCTGATTTTGCCCTACCCCTAGTTGAGCTTGTAAAGCCCCTAGCGTATCTTTTACTTCATTACGCTGCTCATCAACTTGAGCAAAAGCTTCCTGGTTAGCCGCAAAGTAATCCATTAACTCTTGACGTGAACTAAAGCTCTCTCCAAGTTGTTGCTGTAATTGCATTACTTGGTTACTACTTGCTTGCACTTGTTCACGGCGAGCATGTAAGCTATTAAACTCACTTTCGAGTTGGTTACTACGTTCGGCTAGGTTGCGTTTAATAATTGCCCCCTTCACCAAACTTTGCGCTAAAGCATAAGCTTGTTTTGGGGCAACTTCGCGTCCAGCTAGTTTAGTTAAAGCCTGTTGCACCTTAGCTCGTTTTTCTCCTGAACTTTGGCTAACTTTTTGTGCCATATCCAGTTCATAATAGTTTTGGTTAACTTGAGCTAAGGCTGGAGCAAATTTTTCACTAAGAGCAACTACTTGCTCTAAAGCTAAAGTTTGTTCGCCATAAACTTGTAAGCTAGCATCTAGCTGAGCATAAGCTTGCGTATAGGCAGTGTTAAACTCATTTAGTTTACCTACGGCCTGCTTATATTGCACTTGACGGGTCGCTTGCTGGTCTAAAGCCGCTTGAGTGTCACTTAACTGACGACGTAAGTTGTCAATTTGACTTTCTTGGCTCAGAATCTTATCGCTAATTTCTTCCCGAGCTATAGCCAAGTCTTCGGCACGTACTTGAGCAATTTCTGCCTCTTCGCGTAAAGTATTTACACGTACTAAAGCTTCATCATATTGCTGTTGTAAACGAAATGCCGAAACTAATAAACTGTGATACTCATTAGCTTGCTCATACTGGCTTAACAGCTGTTGGTAGTTCTCTTGGTACTGACTTTGCTGTAACTCAAAAGCTTGCACACTAGTAGTTAAGCCTTGGTATTTAGTTTGGAGCTGTTGTTTTTGTTTACGAGCCGCCAGAAGTTGTTCAACTTGTTCTTTACGCTGATTGTGCTGATAAACATAATCGGCAGCTACATAGTCTACGGCTGCATCAACTAATGCTCGGAAAAGATTACGATCACTGCGGGTTTGCTCAATTTTATTTAACGTAATACGGTTTTCTAAAATTGCCGCTTCCATGTCTTGGAAAGCACGTTTTACGCTCGTATTTTCTGGTAGTAAATACTCACGTAAAGATTTGGTGATCGTAGAAGAAATACCCCCATACAGCGAAGCTTCGATAAGACGGTAAAAACGAGATCTATCTTGAGGCGTACGTAAACGCTTAGGTAAGAAACCATAATCAAACATTTGGGCATGGTAATCGCCTAAAGAGTGATAGGTTTTTAACACTAAACCTTGTTGCTCACAAACTTCTTTTAAGTCATTGAGAGGAATGATTTTGGCACGATTTTGCCCTAACTGCTGTAAAAAGAGTTGGGTTACATCTTGCCCTTGTAAGCCCATAATGGAAAAGAGCTTAAGGTCTACTTTTTTATCTCGCCCTGCAACCTGCTGTAATCTTACCCCAAAGAGTAAAATTTCTCCACGCGAGTTTTCACATTCAAGAGCAGCGTAACATACGCCACTTTTTAATTTTCCGTGTAAACCGCGATCACGCGAACTCGAGGTCGAACCCGCTTCGGTAGTATTACGGAAATGTAATAAACTTAGATCTGGAATTAAAGCTGTAATAAAGGCAGCCATGGTTGTTGACTTACCAGCCCCGTTCCCCCCAGAAAGAGTGGTAACTAGATCATCAAGATCATACTTTCTGGCAAAAAAACCATTCCAGTTCATCATGATTAAGGATTTAAACTTTCCTCGTTTTAGCATTTTGCTACCTATCTTTCTTATTTATTTTTGGCAAAGGATGGATTATCACCGTAGAGATCATCGAAGCTGTCGTCTTCGTCATCGAAGTCATCTTCATCTTCGTCGTCGAAATCGTCTTCATCTTCGTCGTCAAAGTCGTCTTCATCTTCATCTTCGAAGTCGTCTTCATCTTCGTCATCAAAGTCGTCTTCATCTTCGAAGTCGTCTTCATCTTCATCGTCAAAGTCATCTTCGTCTTCATCGTCGAAGTCGTCTTGATCTTCATCATCAAAGTCGTCTTCGTCTTGATCATCGAAGTTGTCTTGATCTTCCTCATCAAAATCTTGATCTTCTTGCTCTTCTGGAGCATGAGCCTCTAAGTCTTGATTCTCGGCAAGGCTTGCAGATTCTTCTTGTTCTTGCTCTTGGGCAGAGTCAAGTTCTTGCTCAGGAGTTTGAGAGTCTTGACTTGCCTCAGCCTCTTCTTTTGCTTTTTGAGCTTGGGCTGCTAGTTTTAAAGACTCAGGGGTAACAGCCTCGCCAGAACGAATAAGTTTTTCTTGGGCTTGGCTTGCGTCCTCACCTGTTCTCACTTCAGCACCAAAACGAAACACGGCATTACGAATTAAAAAACGATCTCGACTTTTATCCTTGCCTAAAAAGCTAATCATGCCAATTCGAGCTAAACGATTTAAAGCCGAACGTAATTTTTCAAAGAGTTTAACTTTATCTAAATCCGAACCTGTAGAACGAGGGTTAATAATTTTTACCAGGCGTTCAACTTCTACTAAAGAGACAAGTTCATCATATACTTCTTGGGCTGAGAAAATTCCTTGTTGTGCTAAACGTTCAGGAGAAAGATATAGCAAGCAAAGAATTTTTCCTGCTAACATTTCTAATTCACTAAGTTGAGAGCTCGCAATAATGCTTGTACTCTTAGTACGTAAGTAATAAAAGTCTTCTGGAGCATGAATTAACTCCACATTATAGCGACGATAAAAGTTATCGAGTTCATTAAAGTAGTCATGACAAAAACTGTGTTTTTCCATGTCTTCACTACAAATGTGTTTCCCTGCTCGCAGTTGCGTATCTAGTTCAGGAAACAAAGGACTACTTAATGCTTCAATTAACTTACTTGATAAGTTATTCATATACGCCAAATCCTCAAGCTGGGTAACGATTAATCACATGAGCCTGCACTTGGGCATGTTGCTCATTAACATCTTGCCATAGAGCCTGTACTCCCGCTAATTCATCAGCTGATACGCCCAAGCGCATTGCTTGTTCAACAAAAATTCGGGCTACATCAAAATGAATTGCTAAAGGGTTATCGCGAAGAATATTTCGCAGAATAAAGGCCACGTCTAAAGGTTCTTGTTTTTGTTTGAATGGAGTTAACACCATTTGCATTGCCTGAGCAATTTGCTCTTGAATATTGTCGTAAGACTCATAGGTCAATGCCTCCGGAATTTCCCCAATCTCTTCCCCTTCAACTAGGTCTTGGGCTTCTACACGCATATCGAGAATCCGCTCTTGCTCAACATAAGTAAGGAAAAACGGTTGCTGTAAATATTCACTTACCGAACGACGTAAGCGGGTTGAGAATACACGGTTTTTATCGAGGTCAATGGTATTACGAATAAATTTATGAATGTGACGATCAAAGCCGATCCATAAATCTATACTTTGTTGTCCCCAAGAAATAATCCGGTCGAGCTTGGTTTGTAAATGGCCAATAAGTTCGTTTATTTGGGCAAAAATAGCTTCGAGGTCAATTAGATCCTCGGCTGTATATTCAGTTTGATAAGCTTCAACTAAAGCTAAAAGTTCGACATTATCACGGAACAGAGTATTTTTTAACTCAGGTTCGTTTTGCAGAATAGCTAAAGTATTTAATGCCTCTATATGATGGTTTACGGCATAGTAAATAGTAATTAATTGAGCTTGGAGCTTATCACCTGCCGAACTTAAAGTATCTTGCAGTTCTCGGAGCGTATCTCCAGTTGAGGCTAATAAGTCTTTACACTTATCTATAGCAGCTGCCCAGTTTTGCGAGAGAAGTTCGGAAATTTGTTGTTTAATTTGGTGTTGATCTTCATCAAGCTCACGCTGACGATAGTCAATTAAATCAAAAATCTCGGCAACTGAGTAACGTAAAGGAGCATAGACATTAGTACGCCAAAAAGAATAGTCTCCTCTTTGGGTACAAACTTGCGTAATTTCATTCATCTCCTTGGCAACCATAGATAATTGCACGCTCAAGCCCACTTGGGAAAATTCTTTTTGCCTAATATAGTTATCGGCAATACCTATAGCTAAAGGCGAAAGACGATAAATCGAAGATTGGTTGGCAACATCAGGGTCTTCTGCAAAGTCGAGACTAAAACGATTAAGGAGCTTTTGCGTCACCATATCGTTAATAATTTTATTTGCCCTAGCTGCCGAAGTAGCTTCGGTTAAATCTGAAGCATTTTGGTTTTGTTGGGCTAGTACTTGCCGATAGAGGTCAATAAGAATTTCTTCTGACAACTCGCTCGTGCTCGTACGCTGAAAGGTATGGATCGCGAGTAAAAAACCTATACGATCACTTGAAAGGTTTATTGAAAACCCATTATTGTTCACCCACTCTAAAAGATCATTGAGGTGAAAATTAGCTTGTGAGCTTTCCATAAATATTCCAAATCTAGTTAGTGCAACTAGGCTCTTAGCCTAGCATAAGAGTATAACTTTTATATTATATCTTTTTTATGCCACAGCGGGGAAAAAATCCCGAAATTAGACACAAAAAAGGCTCAAAGTTACCTTTGAGCGGGAAATTATTTTTGTTGCCCTAAACGTAACACTGCTTGACTAGCTAAATTGTTACCGAGTTGAGCTGATTTTTGATAGTGGCTTTTAGCTTGGTTAAGGTTACGGCTCACGCCTTGACCATACTCGTAAGCTCGTCCTACATAGTATAAAGCTACAGCGTCGTTACCCTTGGCAGCTGCCGAAAAATAATTAAATGATTTAGTTAAATTACGAGTCACCCCTTGGCCATTTAAGTACATTAAGCCAAGGTAGCGTTTTGCTCCAATAGAACCTTGTTTACTCGCACGGAAAAAATAAGTGCGGGCGGTCATGTAATCTTTGGCATTGTAAGCTTTTACGCCTAGATTATAGTCATTTTTTGTTTGGTTGGTGCTCGTTGGTGCTTGAGCTGGTTGATTTGTCTGTGTCTGAGCCTTTGCTTGACTACTCCAAGAAATTGTTTGCTTTTGGTTGTTGCTACTAATACTGTAAGTATTAGCCTGAGCGTTACTAAAAGCTACTAGACCAAAACAGAAGAGAAGAAAAATACGCATACTTGTCTAATAAAATATTCATTGTCCTTATTTAAAGTTATAACGGCAAAGAGAGAAATTTCAAACAAAAAAAACTAACTTATTTGGCTATAAGTTAGTTTTGGGCGTATAAAATGAAAATTAAATTGTTACTTAAAACAATTTAATTAGATTCGATTGAATAAGATCTATTAGTTTGTTGGCGCAAACTATGCATATTTCCTGTATGAGTCGATTTAAGTTGGCGCTTAAAGCGAGAGGGATATGCTAGACCATGGTATGAAATCTAAAATTCTGTTATCCAAATTTAAATTTCTTATAACTTATTTGGCGACAACTATATGTAAATGTAAATGCAAATTCTGTTGGCGCAAAATTTGCGGAGAGTACTTAGCTACACGAAGAGGCGGTATCGAATAACTAATTCTTATCTTTACTTTTGGCGTGATAAAGATAATTACTCATTGCCAGCAAATAAGGTATAAGGCAATTATTTTAATGAGGACGTAAACTTTGACAAATAATTTTGTTAAAAGTTTTACAAAATTTTAATTAATTTCTTAACTTGTTGTTTTTTAAGATTAAAAATTTAGTATTTTTTTAACCACCAAAGAAAAAATATTAAATAAATAATTAAATTAATTTAATTTTTTTAATTTAGTAGCTACGCACACAGAGTGTGAAAACAGAAAAACCGCTTAAGTTAATAAGTGGTTTTATTTTTTAGGAATAAAAACTAAAAAATAATATAAACTCAATATTAATTATTTTTACACTTACTTAGACAAATCTAATTTCAAAAAGTCGTCTAAAATTTTACATTTTTTTTGACTTTTTTCTTAATCAGTTGAAATTTAAGTAAACTTTTTTGTAAATTTTTAGCAATTTTTTTGACCAACTTGCCTAATTTAGGCAATTTTTTACTAAAAAAATTAATTAAATAATTTATTTTTTTATTTTTCTTTGCCTAATTTAAAAGGAAAAATAATTAATCTTTTTTACTCATTTACTTAGACAATAAATAAAAGCAAAAGTTTCTAATTTTATCGAGTTTTTGTTAAATATTTTTCTAAATTACTCTTTTTTAAGGAATATTTTTTATTTATTTTTATCTATTCTTATTAATTTTTTTTAGTTAGTTGGGTTTATTTGCCTATTTAAGGCAGTTTTTTTAATTACTTTATTAAGTTAGGGGAAAGTGTTTAATTGGCTTTTTAAGTTAAGGTGGGGTATTTATTTAACTTTTTAAGTTAAGATCTGCTATTTATTTGAAATATTAACCAATCACTAATTTAAGTAATTAACCGTAATAAATTTTTTTATCAGCCTGGTAAAGGTTTAATGCTTTATTTAGTTCTTTCAAATGCTTAATCTTTTTTTCTTGGGCTATATTTTTATATTTGCTTTTTTTAACTGCATTTTTTTCTTTTGCCAATTAATTTAATTATTTTTTACCCTATTTTTCTCTTATTTTCCTGTACTAAAAAACAGCAAGTTAGACAATTTTTTGGAAAAATAATTTGCATTTTAGTTTTTGGGGTCTATAACTTAAGTAAACCAAAGCTAGTAAGAACAGATTTAAATTTAAAGTAGCCCTTTAAATAAAAAGTCTTAAATACTTTTTCTGTTCTAAGAATTAATTATGAATTTCGCCATAATTCATAATGCTAAGGTAAAGTTTTTTCATATTTAATATTTAATCTAATTTTAATCTATTTATTTCGTTTTAATCGAATCTTCACTCCTCTTAGTAAGCTTACTAAGAGGATTTTTTGTTTCTTTTTTAGCCAAAACGCAAACCAAGGTCATAAAAGGATCAAAATCACCCCTAAAATGTTAGTTGTCTTTAAAAATAAGGCATGTTTTTTAAGCTTTTCCTATCATTTGATAGATTAGAGGGGTTTTTGTAGAGAAATCAGAGGGCTTATTTTGAGGGGTAGATTCAAAAATAAGAAAAAGCAACGAGAATCGCTAGTTTTTTAACCAAGAAAATTTGATCACTTTTTTTCAGGAACAAAGTTAACTAACATTTAGGCAATTTTGCTAACTTGAAGCAAAATAACAAAAATCACCTATTTTTGCTAAATACGTGAATTTTTTGCTTTTTTGCATTTGGCTAAAAAAATGCATTTCTTGCGAACATATCGAGGGTTTTCCCTTCTATTAGCCAGGGCAATTTTTGT
Source organism: Psittacicella melopsittaci (assembly GCF_003585925.1). Lineage (GTDB taxonomy): Bacteria > Pseudomonadota > Gammaproteobacteria > Enterobacterales > Psittacicellaceae > Psittacicella > Psittacicella melopsittaci. Next base: position 12,176 of record NZ_NRJH01000014.1, on the reverse strand, counting down.
CGTTTCTGTTATAAACTAACATTTATTTTCTTTTTTAGCTTTGCCGATCAATAAATTCCTAAATTTTATTATTTTGCTCATTTTAGCTCCTTTCTAAACTTACAAAACTCCCGAATCTTCCGCACCTTAGCAACTTTATTGTTTACTATAACTTATACTTAAATTTTTGATTTTAAAGCAAATATTTTTTTGCCAAATTTAGCCCTTATTTGAAAAAACTATCATTTGATAGCTAAAACTTGCTGTTTTCACCCTCTCTAATACCATTTTCTATCAAAAGTACCAAATTACCTACTTTTTATAGAGTTAATATAGTCTTTTAAATATGACTAATATAAAATATAAGTATAAAGTTAAGCATGAATGTTTAAGATAATCTTAGCTTTACTTCTTTTATAGAAGTTAATTTAAATTCAATTATCTTTCACTATTAGATTGGCGTCTAAGAAAGATAAATGAAAGTTCTTAAACTTTATAACCTGCTAGGCAACATCTTTTGGAGAGAATAGGTTGGCTTAGCAAGAAGATCGCATTATTTGGCGTATACTACTTGGCGGTATTATACGATCCCCCTTAAAAATAATGGGCAACGTTCTTCTTCGTTATAAATAATGATATATAGAGGCGTAATATGAAATTATCATTTAAAACTCTTTCAACTTTATTTGCAGTTGTAGTAGCTGGATTCTTTGCAACCGCTCCTGCAAACGCAGCTTGTACTCCTGCTGGGTCAAGTACTACTTACACAGCAAGTGCAACTTGTACTACTGTAAGTAAATGTGAAGCTAACACATGTACTGCAGTATGTAATAATGGCAATTGCACAGCCGTTAAAACCTGTGAAAGAGCAAAAAGTGCAACCTCTTGTACTAAGGGCAAAGGTGCAAGAACTTGTGAAGGTACTAATTGTGTAGCAAGCTGCACAACTGGTAACCGTGCGGCAACTTGTGAAGGTAGTAAATGTGCAACAAACTGCACAACTGGCAATTGTGCTAAAGGCAAAGGCACAAAAACTTGCACTACTGGCAACTGTGCAACCACTACCTGCAATAGTGCTAATGGCACAAACGGCAATTGTGCTACTGGCAAACGTTGCAACACTGGAAGTTGGACAAACACTTGTGCAACCTCTAGCTCTACTGATAAAGCAAAAGTAGTAGCTACTTGCCGTAGAAACTAATATAGATTTTAGACTAACCCCAAGCTTTGCTTGGGGTTCTTTTATTATTTCTTGTATAATATTCGCATGATAACAGTTTATATTGACGGAGCTTGTCGTAGTAATCCAGGACGCGGAGGCTATGCCTTTGCTGTATATAAAGACAATAAGCTCTTTGCCCAAAAAGCCAAAGGCTTTGCTTTAACTACTAATAACCGCATGGAAATAAGTGCTTTTCTTTATGCCATGTTCTATTTACATAAAGAAAAACTTATTCAGCGTGGTGATACTATTTTATTTAAAACCGATTCGAACTATTTAAAAGATTCCATGACCAAATGGATCAAAAGTTGGGAGAAAATAAACTTTCTTGATAAAAAGAATCCTGATCTTTTTAGACGTTGTAATGTTTATCGCTACCACTTTAACATTCAATGGGAAAAGGTTCCTGCTCACTCGGGCGTAGCTGGTAATGAGCTTGTTGACCAACTGGCAACCCAAGCTGCTGATCAACCTGCTGAATTACTTTTCCATGATTTTATTTATGAACTTGAAAATCCAAAAGCATCCGCTAAATTAAAAAATATCCCCCTCAATCTAGCTGCTGCCAAAAAAGCAGCTGCCTTTACTTATCTTGAGGCAAAAGAGAGCCCAGAAGCTAACCCTGACCCTAACCTTGATCAACTCCAGGCTCTCGAACAACAACTTAATCTTTTACTCGCAGAACTGGCTGCTAGCTTTAAAGCTAATGCCGTGCCTAAAAAACTCCGGAAGAGCAAAGGAGTTACGCAAAAGCGCTTAAAAGAGATAAACAAAGAAATCCTACAAATCTTTGCGCAAGAAAAAGAACTTGTAGAGAAAGAATAGGAGAAATCAGAGCATGCAAGTAGAAGTTATTTCTGCTCTCTCAGATAATTATATTTACGTTATAAAAGTCGACGACCAAGCTATAGTTGTTGATATAGGCGAATATAAGATTTTACGTACCTACTTAAAAGAAAATAATATTCGCCAAGTCCATCTTTTAATTACCCATAAACATGATGATCATGTGGCTGGACTCCAAGCTCTGTTTGCCGATTACCCGCAAACCCAAGTTTATACTAGTGAACAAATTTTTGCGGCAATTAGATGGCAAGTGCCTCAAGAAGCACGCCAGTATCTGCAAGATGAGCAAGAGTTTACTGTAGCTGGCTTAAACTTTACAGCCTTAGCTACTCCAGGACATACTGATTATCATCTCTGCTTTAGTACAGGCAACCTCCTCTTTACTGGTGATCTGCTCTTTAGTGCAGGGTGCGGTAAGGTTATGCCTGACGGCAGTTATGAACAACTTTACTCTTCGATTGTTAAAGTTAAAGAGTTTATTGGGCAAGTCGACTTCTGGTTATTCCCAGGACACGAGTATACTTTAAGTAATATAGCTTTTGCTCGTTCGCTTGAACAAGCCCAACTCGAAGCTCCTTTAGCTAAACTTGAAGAGCAAACTCGTCAAGCTTTTGCCCAAAATCGTGGTAATAGTCCTGTGCTTTATAGCCAAGAAAAACTATATAATCCTTTTTTACAAGCAAAAGATCTCAATCAATTTACTAAATTACGTCAAGCAAAAGATCAATTCGGGAGTAGTTACGCACAAGCAAAAAAGCGTCAAGCAGCCGTTAAAATCTTACAACAAGTAAACGATTAGGCTGCCAACTCTCAACCTTGATCTCTAATGTCTATGAAACTTTCTCTACCCCTTTGTTTTTTAGCTTTATTAGCCCTGCCAAGCTGGGCTGATGAGGCTAATGATTCTTTGGATGATTTAATTCAACAAAGCCAAAACGCCTCGGCACAATATGCCTCAAGTACGGCAATAAGCCAGCTCACTCTCCCTAACCTCGATTGGACAGGCGGTAGAGTAGGTAACTTTAATCCTCAAGCCTACTTACCAGGAGCTTTAGTGGGCGTTTATGCTGTTGACTTAACAAATAATCGCGTGGTTTTAAGTTACAATGCCAATCTCAATTTTAAGCCCGCTTCTACCAATAAAGTAATTACTGCTTTATTAACGGCATTAACTTTTGATTTTAATTCGCGTTTATATACCAATGCTTACTTAAATGGCTCGAATCTTACTTTAGAGTTTACAGGTGACCCTAGCTTTAATTTGGCAAGTGTAAATAATCTCATTAGCCAATTAAAAGGCAATGGAGTAACGCAAATTAATACCTTAACCATTAATACAGGAAAATACACCGGACACAACCGTCCACAAGGCTGGGTGTGGAATGGTAATTCTATGTGTTATAGTTCAGAAAACTCAGCTGCTCAGTATAACTACAACTGTATTACGGGCACTCTAGATACCAGTAAAGCTGTAGGCACTATTGCCCCAATGAAAAACGTGTCTAATGCTAATGTAATTAGCATTAACTCCCAAGTTCGGATAGTTTCGCGTAACCAAAGCACAAGCTGTGAATTAAACTACTCGAATCCACAAAATACTAGCTTTACTCTTACAGGCTGTAGTAGCCAAAGTCGTGATGGTATCTGGATGTATTTTGCAGTTCCTAATGGCGATCTTTTTACAGGCAATGTAATTCGTCAAGCTTTAACTAATGCGGGTATTAAAGTTAGTAACCTCAAATTCGAGCAAACTTTAATTAGTAGTGATCGCACCCCAAGTTTTAGTATTCCTAGTGCAACTATAGGTGATTTAGTTAAAACCATGTTAACTAAATCAGAAAACCACATTGCCGAGCAACTTTATCGTAATATAGCTCTCAAGCGTACAGGGCAACCTGTATCCTATACTTTAGCTAATCAAGTAAACAGTCAACTGCTTACTTCTTTAGGACTCGAAGTTGATCCTAGTATTTATGATGGCTCAGGGCTCTCTTATTACAATAATGTAACTCCAGTGCAAATGACAAAAATCATGAGTGCTATTTATACTAATAACGCCTCATTAAGCAACCTTTTAACCCTTTTTCCGCAACAAAACGAAGGTACTCTAGCCTTACGTACTAGCTATAAAAACTATAGCTTAATCGGCAAAACAGGCTCATTAAATGGGGTAAGTAATTTTACAGGGATCCTTACAACCAGCAAAGGTCACAAAATTGCCTTTACTTACTTTATTAATAATCTGGTAAGTAATAATGCGCATTTAGTTAATTTTGAAAATCAACTACTTGAATTTTTAAATAAACAATAAAAAAAGCTAAAGCTCAGGGAACTCCCTGAGCTTTAGCTTTTTCTCTTGCTAGTAGATTTGTATAGGTTTTTGTCTTTTGGTTTTTATTTTGCTTTTGGGTTTTATTTTGCTTTTGGGTTTTATTTTGTATTTGGCTTTGTCTTTTGCTTTGCTTTTTGTCTTTTGTTTTGTATTTTTGCTTTTTATTTTGTTTTTGGGTATTTATTTTGCTTTTGGGTTTTTAATTTGTTTTTTGTCTTTTTACTACGCAAAAAACCAGCTAAATTAGCTGGTTTATGTTTTTAAGATTTTATTAGACAGGATATTAATATGAAAAAAAATATAAACAAACCCCTATTGTTAGGTTTTGTAAGGTGAAAAAATCTGTCGAGAGTATTTGAGGAGCAATTAAGCTCCTCAAATCACTATGAAAAAAATCTGTTTTGCTTCTAGAGAGCCATTACTCGTGCCTCTAGAAAAAAATCAATTCCTATAAATAAAACTATGCAAACTATTCAGTAAATCTACTGAACCCCCGCCTCTACATCCTTTATTATCAGTTAGCCAACTTCTGATTCTCTCAATCTCAATCTCGAGAAGTAAAAGCCTTGTCCTCTAACATTGACTGGTAGTCACTACGAGCTGCTGCTAAAGTAAGAATAACTGTAAGGGTACAGACTTGTTAGCATAAAGGGGATAAAATTATTTTCTCTTAGAACCCTTTAGCCTGAGATAAATTTTGCATGTATTCCTCCTGTTGCCAAAATGTTAAACTTGTTACGATGAAGAATTTTTCATATGTTGGCATCTCTCCTTATTTTTAAATTTAGCGTATTAAAAAAATAAAGAACTAATATAAGTTTATACTCCTATAAAACTTATAAAAATTTAAAAAATAACTTAAGATTGTTGCAGGAAAAGAAATAAAAAATGAGGTAGAAAAAAGTACAAACTTTCTTGCCTTATAAATGTTTGCAAAGGAAAATATAAAAGAAAAAAAGGCAAGAGGAATAATACTTTTTTTCGCGTAATTTTTTATTTCCTTAGGTATAGTTTTATAGTAGCATGTATAATTATTCAGATCAACACTTTTTTAAAAGATTTTCTTAAGTAATTGATAAACAGGAAATAAAAAGGCAAATTTTTAATTTTTGCCTAATTTTAGGCAGTTTTTTTAAGGGAGATTAAATTACTTGCCTAAACTAGGAGAGTTTTATAAAGGGCTAATTTTTATTCCCCTATAAAGAAGTAAAGAATTAGCTTTTTTTACTCCCACAAAGAAGAAAATCTTTTCCTAAAAGTTTTTTGGAAAATGATTTTTTAGAGCAATTTTTTGCACTTTTTTTTGGCGTGATTTTTTTTGAGGGATAGATTTAGGGATTTTGCGACGTTGAGGTTTTGGTTTTGCAAGGTTGTAGTTTGGCTTTTTGGAATTTTAGAGTATAACTTTTGGGATATTATTTTGCTAAAACTCTCACCCTCAAAAAATTTTGCTAAAGCAAAAAGCGAGATTAAACATCAACCCCGCTTTTATTTACTAAGCGTTTTTATTTTCTTCTTTCAAGAACAGAAAGATTAAACCAAGACCTAGTATGACTTCTAACATTTTCTTGCGTAAGATACTCAGACGTAGGTAAAGTATAGGTAAAACCTAAATCAAAGTTAGAAATATTTTTCTCTAAAGCAATTAATGACTTAGATAATTCGGTTTGATTATGTGGTCTAACTTCTCTTGCACTTGCCATAATACCTAAAAGAGCAAGGCTTTTGATTACCTCAGGATCTTTTTGACTAAGCTCCCAAATCACGTTAGCATATCGACAAGTTGGATGGTCCCCATAATTATATATGTCTAATTCAGACATTTTGTCACATACTTTAGCAAACTCAATAAATCTATCAATACTAGGATCTTGACGATAACTATTAGAAGTAAGAATAAACTCTTTATTTAACTCACCAAAATAACTTTTACTAATAATATCGAGAAAATGTCTGCTAGTTACATACGTTGGACTTACAAGCCTACTATTGGTACTTTGATAAGTACCTTGAGTACCATTCCTCACGGATACCATAGCTTTAGAAAACTCGGGAGAAAGTTTAGCATACTTTGCTTCTAGGCCTCTAGTAGAATTGTTTTCGTAATAATCATAACCATAGTATAGAGCTACACCTGTAGCCCCTAAAGCACAAAGTGATAAAAGTACATGTTTTCGAGACATAATTGTTATTGTTTTTTTAGTTTTAAGAAAAACTTTTTGTTGAGAAATGAATTTACCTTTTGCAGAACTAAATTAACCTTCGTTAGGCAAAAGCAATGGCTTTATTATTTCATATTATACACATCTTAGTTGTATCTAGAGATAGTTATTTAAAAGTAGAAAATAACTACATTTTTCAGAAACTTCAATATAAAATGGTTTCTCTTAAGAAAAAAATCTCGTTATAATAAAGTTAAAAAAGTGATGTATTTATAATAATATTCTCAATTTCTCAACTTAAAAAATATCCTTATAGGAGAACAATCATGTTTCGTAAAAGCCTTATCACTACCTGTCTTGCTCTCTTAAGCCTAGGTGCAACTACTGCACCAAGCTTCGCAAATTCTAGTTATAACACCGCCAGAGACGAAATTATTAAACATGCGAAAAATACTATTAGTAATATACAAAATACTTATTATGGCGTAGAAATGAATGCAGCTGATTTTGTTTACACTGTAGGGGTACATTTCTTTGCAGACCTTAATAGTAATTTTTCTTATAATCCAAGTAATTCTTATTATGAGCAAGATCCTCGCGTGACCTTATTTCTAAAAGTTGCCGCAGGTTGTGTGCCTAAGAGTAATAATCTTGCAGTTTTGTCTCTAGAGTTGAAAAGCGAGGCATATTCTGGATGTAAAGAGATCTTTACTATTTATGATGTTTTTCAAAGAAATCCGCAATACTTGCAAACTATGGCTTTGGAAAGTACATTTATGCTTATAAATATGAAAGTAAATGAAAATATGGCTCTAAGTAATAAAGAGAACCTGCTTAGACAAAATCCTGAAAACATAAGAACTAATTTTACGATAGCCTACCCTGAAGTTGAGTACTACTATGATCGTGCTATTCACTTCTATAAGGAATTTTATATTCGCATTGTAAACTAGGTTTACTAGTTACTTTTCTTTAGCTTTAATTTTGCTAAGTAAGCTTGAAGCTACTAAAATAACTAGCCCTCAGCACTTGAAGAGGGCTAATTTTGTTTGAAAAAATTTTATCATAAGCATAAAAAAGACGCCCCTAGGGCGCCTTTTTTTACTTTACAGAAATAAATTATTATTCTGCTTGCATTACTTGGTTTTGTAACCAACGCGTCATTAAAGATACTGGACGACCAGTAGCTAAGTGGTATTTACCTGAAACCCAAGCTGTACCAGCTACATCTAAGTGAGCCCAGTCGTAATCTTTAGTAAAGTAGCTTAAGAAAGCTGCTGCTGTTGAAGCCCCACCAAAACGACTACCTGCGTTAGTTAAATCTGCATGGTTACCACGCATGTCTGCACGGAAGTCATCGTCTAGAGGTAAATGCCAACCACGGTCATCAACATATTCACCCGCTTCTACTAATTCACGAGCAAACTCATCTCTTGTAGAGAATACACCCGTAATACGGCTACCTAAAGCAACCATACATGCCCCAGTTAAAGTAGCAATATCAATTACTTTTAATGGGTTAAAACGAGCTACATAAGTTAAAGCATCACATAATACTAAACGACCTTCAGCATCAGTATTGTTTACTTCTACTGTTAAACCGTTCATAGATTTTAGAATATCACCTGGACGGTATGAAGTGCTAGAAATTAAGTTTTCACAGCCAGCTACAACCCCAACTAAGTTAATTGGTAAGTTTAATTCCGCTACTGCTTTAACTAAACCTAATACCGAAGCTGCCCCACACATGTCGTATTTCATTTCTTCCATACTTGCAGCTGGTTTTAAAGAATAACCACCTGTATCAAAAGTCATTCCTTTACCTACAAACACATATGGACGTTGGTTGCTATCTGGAGCACCGTTGTATTTTACTACTGTCATGTATGGACGGTTAGAAGAACCCTTACCTACAGCAAGGTAGCAACCCATGCCTAAAGCTTCAAGAGCGTTTTCATCAAGAACTTCGGTAGTAATATTGTCGTAATCACGAGCTAGTTTTTCCCCTTGATCAGCAAGATAGCGAGGAGTACAGATATTACCAGGTAGGTTACCTAAGTCACGAGCTAATTTAACCCCAGCAGAAATGCAACGTGCATCAGCTAAACCTGCTTCAAAGGCAGCAGCGTGTTCTGGAGTTACGTAGAAGTGATAAGATTTAACTCCTGTACAGCAAGAGCAGTTGTCCGCGTGACCTTCTTCAGGTTTATCTAAAGTCAGGAAGCGTTTGAATTTGTAACGACTAAAGTTAATCGCTTCAACAAATACTAAAGCAGTGTGGTAAGGTGCATCACTTGCTTCAGCCGTAGTTAATAAGTCTTCTGGTAATAGTAAAGTTAATGACGAAGCTTTAACTTCAACTAATTTTTTTACTAATTTATCAGCAACTTTTTTTAATGCTTTAGCTGTTAATTTGTGCTCAGCATCGTATTTACCTACACCGGCAACTATAACACGGGTAAAACCAGTTAAACCAGCTACAGAGTAGAAGTGAGAAACTTCACCTGTAGAGCCTTTGAAGTTATCTAATACTAGTAAACGTTCAACGTCAGCTACAGTATCAGCATTTAAGTCGTTTGTTCTTACAAGTTTTCCTTCAGTGTTGGCAAATAAAACTAAAGTGTCTTCTTTACCATGTTGAAGTGTATGGACAACATTAAAAAGCATGCTATTTCCTTTTTTTGTTATGCGAAAGTTAATCTTTATTTAGCCCAACCTTAGTGAGCCAAATCTACCTAATATTATACCGCTATTTTGCTTTGCGAACAAAAGCAATTCTTGCTTATACCCTTTATATCTTAATGCAAAAATAATTTTCTGTCAGCAAGATTTTTAGGCAAAGGAAAAATTAGCAAAATTAAACTACTCAAAAGAGGCTCTAAAAAATCTAACCTAAAAAACAAAAGACCAGAAGAAAAAAATTCTTCTGGTCTTAAAAATAACCTATTCTTGTTCTTGATCTTGTTCCTGATCCTTGTCTTTACGACGACGCCAAAAACGACGTTTTTGCTGAGGTTCTTGGTTTTCATGCTCGGCATAGTTTTGCACGAGATCAACAAGTTCAGGAGATGTCTTAGCTTGATAAGTTCCTTTTGCCTCTTCTTGGGCTACCATTTTTGGTTCTGGGTGAATGGTAATTAAAGCATCTGGGAAAATAGCTAATAAAGTAGTTTCAATTTCATCACAAATGTCATGGGCTTGACGTAAGAGAATATTATTGTCTAGCTCTAGATGAAATTGAATGTATTTGGTATTAGCAGCTTGACGTGTCCGCAGTTCATGTACGCCTAAAACTTGAGGATGCTTGTTTATGGTTAGCTCAATTAACTGCAGATCTTCGCTAGGTAGTACCTTGTCAGTTAAGCCATCTACGGCAGTTTTTATCATTTGATAAACGGAAACTAACATGTAAATACCAATAATTATGGCGAGTATTAAATCCACTTTAGCATAACCATAGTGAGCAAAAACAATTGCCACAGCTACCGAAGCGTTCATTAAGCAGTCCATTTTATAGTGGGCTTGGTCCACTTTTATCATTTCCGAACCAGTGATCCTAATGATTCGCTGTTGGTAAGCTACGAGGATTGCGGTCATAATAATGGAAATAATAAGAATTATTACCGAAAGGGTGGTTTTTTCAATAGGGACAGGGGTAGAAAAACGGTTAATAGCACTAACAATTAGCATTACCGCTAAAGTACCTATAAAAATACTTTGCCCTAAAATACCAAAGTACTCTAATTTACCATGCCCAAAAGTATGATCATCATCGGCAGGTTTTAAAGCTTTACGTAAAATAATTAAGTTAATTACACTACAAGCTACGTCAAATACTGAGTCCATTAACGAAGCATAGAGTGAAATCGAGTTACTCATAATTACGACGGTAAGCTTGATAACTATCAGCGTCAACGCAGTACAAATGGCTGCAATTGAAGCTCGACTTACCGTACGTTTATACTCTTCAGGAGATAAAACTGTCATAAGATCTTTTCCAAAACAGCAAAATATTTTTTACAGATATTTACCACAATATCTCAGAAAAATACTTTGCTAAGTCACTAAAATATCGTGCAAAATAATAATTGTTATGTGTTTTTTATTATAACTTTTTGCAAGACAAACAAAGGGAAAATTATAGCAAAGAAAAAATAGCAAGCAAGAAAATTTAAAAAATCAGCTTATTTTAAAGCAAATAAAATGACAATCACTTACAACTGCTAAAAATAAAGGCGAGCAACTAAAAAAACACTAATACACTAAAGATAAACTAATAGAAGTGTAAGAGTGAGAGTAAGTGTAAAAGCAAGAGCACAAACAAGAGTAAAAGCAAAAACCACACTTATTAAAAAAAGTCTAGTTTGAACTTAATTCAAACTAGACTCGAATAACAAACACTCTATTTAATTCATATTATTTAACTTTACTTTTCATCGCGATAAAAAGTAAATAATTTGTCTGTAGACTCTTCTGGGTTAAAGTAGTAACCACCTACATTGAACTCTTTTAATTGTTCAATTTTAGTTACTTTGTTTTCGACAATCCAACGAGCAAACTCACCACGGCTACGTTTAGCAATTACAGAAATTACTTTGTAAACACCATTTTTTTGCTCTTTGAATTGAATTTCGATCACAGGGGCTTTAACCTGAGCAAAATCCACAGCTCCAGCATACTCTTTAGAAGCTAGGTTCACAATTACTTCAATATTTTCAGCTGCAATACGAGCATTTAAATAATCAAGTAATGGAGTATGCCAAAATTGGTATAGATTCTTACAAGTTGGAGAAGTTGCAAGAGACTTGCCCATTTCTAGACGATATTCTTTAATAAAGTCTAGAGGACGTACTGGGCCATATAAACCACTTAAGTAAAGAACATGCTCATCCGCATACTTTAATTGGCTTTGTGATAAAGTAAAAGCATCAAAATGCTTATTTACATCACCCCAAAAACTAAAAGCAGCTGGTTTTGCATTTGCTTCGTTTAATTCTTTTGTCCAAGATTTATAACGCTCAAAGTTAGTTTGAGCAATCTTTTCACTTACATCTAACAGTTCTTCTAACTGATTTTGATTTAATTCTTTTAAATTAGAAATTAGTTTATCTGTTAGTGAGTCATAATATTCAGGAGCACGTACTGGAAACTTATGTGGTACGCTTAACTTTGTATTAAAAGTTTTTGCTGGAGATAAAAGCACTAACATTTTAAAATCCTTAAAAATTCATATAAGTCTGGTTAATCTTTTTTACAAGTATATTATACCATAAAATTTGCCATTGTGAAAAATTTTATTGATCGGTTTTAATGATCAATAAAATTTATATTTTTAAATTTATTCTCATCTTAAAGAGCTATTAGTTGCAAAATTGTTTTTAGTTTTTTTGAGATTTGCTTAAGTTTTACTGTTTCTTTTTGTTTTACTTTAGGCTTTGCTTTAAGGCTTGTCTCAAGCTCAAAGGAAAAGCAAGAAAAGAGATAAAGGCAAAAAGAACAAATGCAAAAAACAAGAAAGTAAAATTAAGGAAAACGAGAGATAGGTAAAAGCAAAAAAAGGAAAAGTAAAGGAAAAGTAAAGGAAAAGTAAAGAAAAAGTAAAGAAAAAGTAAAGAAAAAGTAAAGGAAAAGTAAA